>WGLZ01000053.1 GCA_016471375.1 Cyanobacteria bacterium RI_101 | reverse complement strand
GGCCGCTATTCGCCAAACGCCCTGGCCCGGCGCCACCCTAGAAAACCAAGCCTTCACTCCGGCGGCGCTCCGAGAGACGCGCCGACAAGGGCGTTACGAAATTGTTCACCTAGCGACCCACGCCCGTTTTCTCCCCGGCGAGGCCCAATCCTCTTGCTACCCTCACTGGTATGGCGGTTGAACAAGCCGGTTTACATCGTCAAGTTGATACTCATTGGCAACGCAGTCTCAGCTATTTAAAAATTAGCTTTCGCTGGCTCACAGCCGTTGTTCATCGTCTCGGCTAAAATAGCGCCGGCGACGTTTTCCGGCACGGGCAGAACCGAGAGACGATTGCCTTTTTTGAGGAGGATAAACTCCTCGGAGCTAAACCGGCGCCGGAGGGAGTCCAGAGTTATAATCTCGGGAAATTTGGCTTCAAAGGCGACTTTGACGGTCTGCCAGCGGGGTTTCTCTAAGGAAGCTTTGGGGTCGAAGTAATCGCTCTGGGGGTCGAATTGGGTCGGGTCAATCACTCCGGTTTCAAGGACTCGGGCTAAACCGACAATGCCCGGCGGTTTAGCGTTAGAGTGGTAGAAAAAAGACAAGTCTCCCGGTCGCATTTGTTGGAGAAAATTACGGGCTTGATAATTTCTCACCCCATCCCAAAGGGTTTCTCCCTCTTGGGCTAAACGGTCGACGCTATAGGTTTGAGGTTCGGATTTTAGGAGCCAATAGGTCATACAATTCCCTGGGGCAAGGAAAACCCATTCTGGAGTTTTTCGGTGAAGACCTCCGGCGCCAGCGCCGGACTAAAGAGATAACCCTGAAGTTCGTCGCATCCCCCTTGTTTGAGAAATTGAAATTCTTCTAAGGTTTCCACGCCTTCCGCTAGAACTCGGATATTGAGGTGATGGGCCATATCGATCATCGCCTGAGTCAAAATCATATTAGTATTATTTTGAGCGACATTCTGAACAAAACAGCGGTCGATCTTGAGGACGTCAAAGGAAAACTGCTGGAGATAACTCAAGGAGGAGTAGCCTGTGCCAAAGTCGTCGATAGCGATCCAAATTCCCCGGCGCTTGAGCGCCTGAAGTTGCTCCGAGGATTGGCTCACATTTTCTACTAGGGTTGTTTCCGTCAGTTCGACTTCCACCGCTTGGGGGGGAATGGCCTCCGCCTCTAGCGCCCGCAGGAGCCAGGGGATAAATTGAGGTTGACGCAACTGACGGGCCGAAAGATTGACGGCGATCCGCACCTCTCCTAACCCCGAGTCTCGCCAGCGCCGCCATTGCGTCAAGGCCTGTTCGACCACCCATTCCCCTAGGCTCAAAATGAGATCCGATTTCTCCGCTAGGGGAATAAACAGCCCCGGCGACACCGCGCCCCGTTGGGGATGGAACCAGCGCAGAAGCGCCTCGCAACCCGTTAACTTCAACGTTTTCAGGTTAAATTGAGGCTGGTAGTACAAAGTGAGTTGGTTTTCGGCCAGCGCCGTTTCCAGATCCGCCAACAGATGTTGATCCGCTTCCGAGAGCAACTCCGAGGCTCTGCCCTGGGGCTGGGCCTCGGCCGAGCGCCCCAGTAGGATTTCTAGATCCTGAGGCGTTTCCGCCCGGGCTTTTTGCCAAGCCGCCGAAGCGGTCTGTCGTTTCCGCAGGCGAGTGGCCACGGCGTCGAGGAGATCGTCGCTATTGAAGGGTTTGATCAAATAGTCGTCGGCGCCCAGCTTCATGCCTTGACGAATATCCTGGGTCGTGCCCTTGGCGGTGAGAAAAATAAAGGGAATCGTGACGGTTTCCGCTTGGCGTTGCAGTTCCGTCAGCACTTGGTAGCCGTCGAGATCCGGCATCATCACATCGCAGATGATCAAATCCGGCAACGCTTCCTTCGCCCGAGCCAGTCCCTGCCGACCATTTTCCGCCTCGATGACGTCGTAATCCTCGATTTTGAGGAGTTCGCAGATCAACTCCCGAATGGGAAATTCGTCTTCAATGACGAGAATAGTTGCCATAGACCTTACGAGGAAGCGTTGGAAAACGTTAAGGGAGTCTCAGGTTAAAATAGCTCAAAAATGACGCTTTAAGACCGAAACCGTACAAAAACCGCCGTCTTTTACAGACTCCCTCCGATTTCGTCCCTAAACTCTAACAAAAAACGAGGCGGTTCTTGCCGGCGCTTGACAACTTGTGACATGACGAGCGCTCTTTAATTTCTCCGCCGACCAGCGCCGACCGCTCCCCCAGCGCCGCTAGATTCGCTCCCAAATGGGGTAAAGTAAGACAAGTCCTCAGCTTTCCCCCGAGTCTGTCCTTAGCTCGTCGCTGGGTATAACAATCTTTTTTACTGTTTTTACCGTTCCTAGGAGCCTCCATGTTAACCCTCAAAATCGCCGTTTATATTGTCGTCGCCTTTTTCGCCTCCATTTTCATCTTCGGTTTCCTCTCCAGCGACCCGACCCGCAACCCCGGCCGTAAGGATTTTGAATAGGCTCCGGCGCCGCGCAACGCAATAATTTGTATCCTAGGGACGGTTTTCAGCTTGTCCCTTTTTTATTTGGCGACCCCTAGGCTAGAATGACAGTCCGAGCGCCCTATCCCCGGAAAACCGCCCTGATAATGTAATGCCCTTCCTGCCCCCTTTTGTCCCGCCGGCGCCGCCGGTCGAGTTTGTCAGTCCTCAAGCGAGGCAAGGGGATCTAACAGGGGAAACTCGGGGAACTTTTTCGGCGGTCGGCGCTTCTAAAAGCGATTTATCGCTTCAGTCCCGTCGGCGCTCGCCCTTGACCTTTCCCTACCTGAGAACCCTGGACAATTTAGGGAAACAAACCGCCAAGCGCCTCTTAACCCAGGCCAGAGATTCTGAAGAAACCCAAGAATTTTTAATCTCCCCTCCAGGGACGCCGGCTCAAGACGCGGCTCCCGATAATGGGGAAACCCCGGCGCCGGAGGTGGTGGAACTGATTTCCGACCGTCAGGAATACGACGCCGACCGGCAGGTGGTGACCGCCACGGGCAATGTGACCATGCGATTCGCCAACGGGGTCCTGCTGGCGGATCGGCTGGAGGTGAATCTGCCGGATCGCTTCGCGGTGGCGGAGGGAAACGTCACTCTGAAACGGGGTCAGCAAACCTTGCAGGGACAACGCTTTGAGTATTTCTTTGTCCTCAATAAAGGCGTCATTTACCAAGCCCAGGGGGAAATTTATCAACCCACCACGGCCCGGGATCTCTCCCCGACTCTGCCGACGGATCCCGCCGGGAATCTCATCTCGGGTCAAACGCTGAACGAGCGCCTGTCGGGGAATCAACCGGCCCAGAATATCACCGCCAACGAAGGCCTGGGGTTGTCCGTCGGCGCCGGTTTTAACCTCAACCAGTTCGGAACCGCCGGCGTTCAGACGCCTAGGGGCGGCAAGCTCAATCGCCTCCGTTTTCAAGCGGAGCGGGTCGACTTCGACGCCGAGGGCTGGAACGCCCAAAAGGTGAGGATTACCAATGACCCCTTTAATCCGCCGGAATTGGAAGTGCAAGCGGAAACCGCGGACTACTACAACGTGGCGCCCCAGGTGGACGAGGTGCGCCTCAGCGGCTCTCGGGTTTTGCTGGATCAAACTAACTCTTTGCCCTTTCAAGACCGCCTCACCATCGACCGACGGGACCGGCAACCCGGCGTTTTAAGCTTTGGCTACGACGGCGAAGACCGGGGCGGCTTGTATATCCAGAGCGGCTTTACCCCCATCGACACCAACTCGGTGCGCTTCCAGATCAAGCCCCAATACCTGATCCAAAAGGCGTTCTTCCCCAATGCCTTCCCGGAGGCCAATCAAAGTAACTCGGAAGTTTGCGCCCTCTGTCCTTCGGTCTTTGGCTTAATCACCGACCTGGACGCCAACTTTAGCGAACGCACCCGCTTAATTAACACCCTCAACTTTTCTAATCTCAATTTAGACGAGCTAGAAGACTCGCTCCGGGCCAAACTCTCTTTGCAAAATAAACTCGGAGATCTCAATAACCCCTATGATCTACGAGTAGAGTACAATTACCGCGAGCGCCTCTTCAACGGCTCCCTTGGTTTTCAGACTGTTAACAGTAGCGTCGGCGCCGTTTTGGTTTCCCCGACCCTCTTTGTCGGCGCCGACCCCAGTTTGACCTTTAGTTATCAAGCCTCCATCCAGGATGTGCAGGCGGACACGGATCAGGCGGATTTGCTTGCGCCGAACCAGGACGATAATCTCGTCACCCTCATGCGTTATCAGGGCGCCGCCTCTTTAAATAAATACTTTTTCCTGTGGATTGGGGAAAGTCTCCCCGCCACGCCGGATCAAGGTCTGCGTTATTCGCCCACGCCCATTATCCCCTACTTGCAATTGAGCACGGGGTTAACCGGCGTGGCCAGCCTCTACAGCGACGGCACGAGTCAGCCCTCTTTAACGGGGAGCGTCGGCCTACTGGGGCAGTTTGGGCATTTTTCCAAACCCTACTTGGATTACACCGGTTTTAATCTCAGCTATTTTCAAGGTATCCGGGGAGACGCCTCTCCTTTTCTCTTTGACCGCTTCGCCGATACCCAAGTGTTATCCTGGGGCGTGACCCAACAGGTGTACGGTCCCCTACGCGTGGGAATCCAGAGCGCCTATAGCATCAACGCCAATAAAGAAATCAGCACCGATTATTTTATCGAGTACAGTCGCAGAACCTATAACCTGCAAATTCGCTACAATCCCCAACTCCAAGTCGGCTCCGTCAATCTCCGCATTAGCGACTTTAACTGGAGCGGCAATCCCGGCGCTTTTGAGGGAACCGATATTCGTCCGGTGTTCCAAGGGGTGACGCGGTAATCAGTTATCAGATGACAGCGCCGGTAAGGCTACAGAGGCTTGACCACCCCGTCAGGCTACGCCTGCCACCCCTCCAAAGGAGGGGAATTTAGGGACAACATTGGTTCCGCTTACGATTCCCCTCCCGTGGAGGGGTGCCCCGAAGGGGCGGGGTGGTGAATCTTTGGTCACAGCGCCAAAGGGGCGATTTGAAAACTGTCCTGGGGTAGAGGCCCGGAATCGAGTTTCGGGTTATAGTCTAGAGGTGTGTGAGGGGTAATCCTAAAAAGCCCTTGGAGTCGAAACACGGAAAGACGCCCAAGGGCTTTTTATCGTCCCTAAACGGCGCCGTCGTCATCCCCGCGTCTCGCCCTGTGGCAAAATGGGGGAAGTTTTTTGCCTGTCCCAACCCGCTCCCATGACTGTTTCCCTCCCTCCTCAGTACGACCCCAGCTTAACGGAACAAAAATGGCAAAGCGCCTGGGAAGAGCGAGGGGTCTTTACCGCGAACCCCAGTCAGGGAGGGGAACCCTTTTGCGTGGTGATTCCGCCCCCTAATGTGACGGGCAGTCTCCACATGGGCCACGCCTTTGAAAGCGCCTTAATCGATACATTAGTGCGTTACCACCGGATGAAGGGGGACAACACCCTCTGGTTGCCGGGGACGGATCACGCCAGTATCGCGGTGCAGACCATTTTGGAAAAACAACTCAAGGCGGAAGGCAAGCGCCGGGAGGATCTGGGCCGGGAGGCCTTTTTAGAGCGGGCTTGGCGCTGGAAAGCGGAATCCGGGGGAACTATTGTCAACCAACTGCGACGCCTGGGGGTCTCGGTGGATTGGACGCGGGAGCGATTTACCCTCGACGAGGGCCTTTCCCAGGCGGTGAAAACGGCGTTTATTCAGCTTTATCAAGAAGGGCTGATTTACCGGGGTAATTATCTAGTGAACTGGTGCCCGGAGTCCCAATCGGCGGTGTCGGATCTGGAGGTGGAAAATAAAGTGGTGGAGGGGCATTTGTGGAAGTTCCGCTATCCCCTCAGCGACGGCGCCGGAGAGTTAGTCGTGGCCACCACTCGCCCGGAAACGATGTTGGGGGACACGGGGGTCGCCGTCCATCCCGAAGACTCTCGCTACTGTCATTTAATCGGTAAAACCGTGACCTTACCCCTAGTGGGACGGGAAATTCCCATTATTGGCGACGACTGGGTCGATCCCGAGTTTGGCACGGGGTGCGTTAAGGTGACTCCGGCCCATGACCCCAACGATTTTGCCATGGGCAAGCGCCATCAGTTGGACTTTATCAATATCCTCAACAAAGACGGCTCCTTAAACGAAAACGCCGGCGCTTTTGCCGGGCAAGACCGTTTCCTGGCTCGCAAAAATGTGGTCGCGGCGCTAGAGGAGCGGGGCTTTTTAGTTCAGGTGGAAGACTATCAGCACAGCGTTCCCTACAGCGACCGGGGCAAGGTGCCGGTGGAACCCCTCCTTTCCACCCAGTGGTTCGTCAAGATTGATCCCTTGGCTGAAAAAACCCTGGCCTTTTTGGACGAAGCCAATTCTCCCCAGTTTGTGCCGGAGCGCTGGCGCAAGGTTTATCGGGACTGGTTGGCAAAGTTAACGGACTGGTGTATTTCTCGTCAACTCTGGTGGGGGCATCAAATCCCGGCTTGGTATGTGGTCAGCGAAACCGGGGGAGAAATTAGGGAACACACCCCCTTTGTGGTGGCGGAGAATGAAGCGTCCGCCCAGGTTCAGGCCCAAGCCCAATACGGCGCCGACTGTGTTTTAGTCCAAGATCCCGACGTCCTCGACACCTGGTTTTCCTCTGGTCTGTGGCCCTTTTCCACCCTGGGCTGGCCGGAAAAAACCTTAGATTTAGACACCTATTACCCCACCGCTACTTTAGTAACGGGTTTCGATATTATCTTCTTCTGGGTGGCGCGAATGACCCTGCTGGGGGGCCACTTCACTGGTCAAATGCCCTTCCGGGACGTCTATATCCACGGTTTAGTTCGGGACGAGAAGGGCAAGAAAATGTCCAAGTCCGCCAATAACGGCATTGATCCCCTGTTGTTAATCAATAAATACGGCGCCGACGCTTTGCGTTATACCCTCATTCGAGAAGTGGCCGGCGCCGGTCAAGATATTAGTTTGCAATACAACCGCAAGACCGACGAGTCGGAATCGGTGGAGGCCTCCCGCAATTTCGCCAATAAGCTGTGGAACGCCGCTCGCTTTGTGATGATGAACCTGGGAGATAGGGAACAGTTAGCAGTTATCAGTGAGCAGTTATCAGAGGGGCAAGGGTTGGCCGGTTTAGAGTTGGAACTGGCGGATCGGTGGTTGTTGTCTCGATTGAATCAGGTGATTGGGCAGACCCGGGACTGGTTGGACGATTACGCTTTTGGAGAGGCGGCTAAGGGTCTCTACGAGTTTATCTGGGGGGATTTTTGCGATTGGTATATCGAGTTGGTTAAAAGTCGCCTTTGGCAGAAGGAGGATTCGCCGGAGCGCCGGGGGGCCCAGAATACCTTAGCTTGGGCATTGGACCGGATTTTACGTCTGCTCCATCCCTTTACGCCCCACATTACCGAGGAGTTGTGGCAAACCTTGAGCCAACGGGAAGGGGCGTTTTTGCCCCGCCAGAGTTACCCCGAAGTTAACCCGGACTGGATTGACCCCGACCTAGAGCGCTCCTTTACCCTCCTTTTCGGCGCCGTGCGGGTGATTCGCAACCTCCGGGCCGAGGCGGGTATTAAGCCGGGGGTGAAGGTTCCGGTGATTTTACAGAGCGAAAACCCCCAAGAGCGGGAGATTTTAGCCCAAACCCAAACCTATCTTCAGGATTTAGCCAAGGTGGAGAGTTTAACCCTAACGGAGCGCCTGGAGCGGGAAAACCTGCAATGTATCGCCGGGGTGGTGGACACGGTGCAAGTTTTGATTCCCCTTTCGGGGCTGGTGGATTTGGAGGCTCTGCGGGGGAAACTGGAGAAAAATTTGGCCAAGATCGCCAAAGAGGTTCAAGGCTTGGAAAACCGTCTCAATAATCCCGGCTTTACCGCCAAAGCGCCGCCGGAAGTGCTGGAAGGCAACCGGCAGTCTTTAGCGGAGGCCCGGAAGCAGATGGAAATTCTCCAACGGCGCTTGCAGTCCCTTTAGGTCTTTTCCTCAGCGGCGCTGGGCGATAGCCCGAACGGAGTCGTATTTTTGGGCCGGCTGAGCAAGGAGCGTTGAAAAGAGCAACTGCCAAGCCCGCGGGGCTGAATTTTTCTTCGGCCAAGGCGTCGCGGTTTGTCCAGAGGCGACTAGGCGCTCGTAAATGCTCGCTTCGTACTCGATCCAGTTCCGAGAAAACTGACGGCAGTAACCTCTAAACGCCAGCTTATTCACCTGAAAGTCGGTTTTCGTTAAGGCGGATACCAAGCTTGCGGGGGTAAAAAAATTTAAATGACGGGGCGCGTCTAACATAAACCAGGTCACTCCCGCCATTTTGGATCCGAGGGCTTCATTATTGGGCACTTCGCAAATAAAATATCCCCCCGGACGTAGTAGTTGATAAACGTTACTTAAAGCGGCGATGGGATCTAAACAATGCTCTAGCACGTGGCTGAGAACGACCGCGTCAAACTGTTGCCCTTGGACTTGGGGGGGAATTGTTTCCGCCGTTCCTTGATAAACCGGCAAACCCAGTTTAAAGGCGTTAGCCTGGGAATCGGTCTCTATGCCAACCGCGGAATAACCTGCTGAATTTAAGCGTTTTAATAATCGACCGCTCCCGGAACCAATATCTAGAATGGTCTGGATTTCTGTTTTGGGTAACTGGATTAAGTCGTCAAAAACGGTTTCCTTTTCCGACTCTAGCAGATAGGCGATTTTAATTCGTAATCGATCCAGTAGATTGGGCTTTACCGACAGCGACGCTGTTTTTCTTGAATCGGTCTCCTCATGAGACCGGTGAGTGTAGTAGCCATCGACTCGGTAAAAACTAGAAATTTCAGCGGTATTGGGTCGGGGATAAACCATACCGTACCGAGACTGCCGGTTGTAAAAGATATTTCCATAGGAAGTCGATTGACCATTGGCCGGATCAATGGGCATTTGTAGCCAAAGAGTCATCTCTTCTCCAGAGATTGGGCAACGAGGCGCGGGGGGGGAAAGATTCATAACTCACGCTTATTTAAGTTTGCCGAGGTTGAGCGTAATCGAGGGGGCAAGACCGCCAACACTCCCTAAAGCGCCGGGCCCCCATGACAGCTACATCTTAGCCAAGGAAAAGATTTTGGCTAACTTATCGGGATCGAGACCCTGGAGATCCTCTAAGTTCAACCAACCTTCCTTAATCAGATCCGCAAAGACAAAAAGGAGAGTGGCTGGACGCTCGTCGTATTTACCGTCAATCTGATGGCGCCGGGCGCTGAGGTAATCATGGAGTCGCCAGACTTCGCCGATGTCGTGAATCTGACTGGCTTGCTGGTTAATCAGTTGAATGAGAGCGTGGGTCTCTCGGGCGTAAGCGTTTTGGATAGCTTGGTGGGCGATAGCTTGTTCTTGGGAAGACCAATCGATTTTGTTCACTGGCGTAAACTTGACTTATTAAAAAAGATATAAAAAGAGCTTTTAAGCTGTTTTCTCAAGGAAAAGAGGCTTTAAAAACCCAGAGATATTATCCTAGCAAATCATTGATTATTCTGACTAGTCTACCCCTTGGGTCGCGGTTGAGGAAGAGGAACCGGACAAAAGACAATCTCCCCAAGCCCCCTTCGTCGGGAAGTTTGGGGAGTTCGCGGGAGCCGCGCAACATTGTGTCGGCGCCGTCTAGGGGACAATCGCTCTAGCGCCGAGCGGCGAGATTAACCAGTTCTTTAGGAGAGGCCAGCAGGTCAATGGCGACGAAGAAAATTTTATTCTCTGGGTTGAGCAAAAAGCGCCAAGCCATATTCATGCCCACCCCGGCGCCGAACCAAGGGGTTTGCACTTTGCCGGTGACTTTGATTTGGGTATAGCCTTCTTCCGCGGGTTCCGTGACGCCTTGCTCGGGCATTAACTTTAAATTTTGGCACTCTTCCCGGAAGAACTGTAAAACCGCGTCCCGACCCACAATCGGGCGCTGGAAAGGAGGCTGAAGCGCTCCGTCGGGGGTAAAGAGTTCAATCAGGGCGTCGAAATCGTTGGCGTTGAGATTGTTCATGTAGCTCAACACCGTTTCATTGCTGACTCCGTTGATTTGCACGTTGGATCGCTTAGCGACTTCCGTCGGCGCGACCACCGGCTCAGAGACCCGTTTGTAGGAGCCAAGTTTATTGACGTCAAACCCCATATCCACCACGGAATTACGGAGGACGGTGATTTGTTGTCCAGATTCGAGGCCGCGAATCGCGTCCAGAACCGCCGCGGCGTTAGCGGAGAGTTGATAGCCTTCGGGGATCGGGGCCACCAGGCCTTCTTCCATCCATTCCCCGAGGCGGTACCAGAAACCGAGTTTGATATTGGCGGTCCAAGTGGCGTAGGCGCGGCAGATGGGCGTGTCGGCGTTGTTGGCCAGGTCGCACATGACCTGGGTTTGCTCGCGGCTGGAGAGGCCTTTAATCTCGGCTAGGGTGGCTTCCGCTAAGATCATACTGGCGGCGCCGGGGGCGGCGATAGTGATGCTTTGCCCCATTTCCAAATAGGCGAACCAAATTAACGCCAGTTGATCTTCGGCGCTGAGCTGTCGAAAACGGGCGATGGTCGCTGGGACGGCGTCCGCCGAGAGGGTATTAGGAAAAATGTTCCGGGCCGTATCGATGGTAAAGGGCATAGCTCTCCTGAGAAAGACTGTGTAAGCGAACACCTTTTAAGGTAGCACGTCATCCGCGGTTAATTAGGAAACCGTCAGGAGCAACCCGTTAACCCGCGGACTCCCCCGACCCGCTCCTGACTAGACCCTCTGGGACTCTGTGGGGGAGGATAATGAAGCGCGCTGGCGACGGGAAATTCGTAATTTTCGTTTTGTCGGCGCTTGGCCTATAATGAGCCTGTAGGGAAACTGAACTAATTAACGGTTTCTTCATTACCAACTTTCAACGCTCTCTATCCCTAAAAATTTTGAGAAGCGAGGGACTGAGACCCTATCCGGTATTAGGCTTTATTCTATGCGAAAGGTCAATGAGCTAATAGAAACGGGTCATTACTCCCAGGCCATCGCTATTTTGACGCAATGTTTAGATGAGAACACCCCCAATCCCTCAGTTTATAGCTCTTTAGGGTTGGCCTACTTTCTTGCGTCCGAATACGCCAAGGCTCAAGAAATTTGGGCTTATTTATTATTATCTTTTGACGATGGGATGGAATCGCTCGTCAACGCTGTTCAAGATCAAGCCAATGCTTGCCTACAAAAACGACAATTTCAAGTCGCTCAATCATTATGGGAAGTTATTTTAGATTTAGAAGAATCCGCAACCGCATTGGCTAGTTTGGGGGATAGTCTCGCCCAACAAGGATTGTACAATGAAGCCATCAATAGTTGGAATAAAGCCCTTGCTTTAGACTCATCTATCATAGATATTTACCATCGACAGGGCGCTGTTTTACAAGCGTTAAAGGAATTCGACCAAGCGATTAAGGTCTATCAAAATTTGTTAGCCATTGCCCCTGAAAATATAGAGGGTCTATATCAGTTATCCTTGGCTTTTCAGGCGTTAGGTCAAGACCAGAAAGGATTAGATTGTTTAAATCAATGTTTGGCGCTGGGTTCCGAACAAGGAAGGGTGTTAGGGGAAATCGGAGCGCTACTTTTGCGAAACGGATATTACGAAACCGCATTCCAGTATCTTCGCAACGCCGTTCGCAAAAACTTGTATGAGTTTAAGTCTGTTTTAGCCGGACTCGAACAAATTATCGCTTTACAATCAACCTCTGCGCAAGAACTCTTATTCATTCGTCATGGTTTATTGAATTCCTTGATAGAGGATACAGGATTTGAGTTTTTTGGTCAACAACTCATTGCGTTAAATCAGTCGCTTAGAACAGAACAGGTCATTATCGATGCCTTAGAAATTTCAGCCTTGGATGGGTTCTATGAATCAACCAAAGATTGGATCATAGAGCAAAAAATGGGAGATTTTTGGCCCGGACTACCAGAATCATTTATCTCGCTCGCGCCGCCGCGGACATTAGACGAATTTATTCATTTCAGTTTTCGTTTCGGGGTAGGGGTATCGCTTCCTGAGAGTTTTGTTGTCTCAATTCCCGGGGGACGAGTCTGGTTAAATAAAGATGAGTCTAGAATGGCGGTCATCACTTCACATAATTATTTGCTTGGAGATATATCGCCGGAATCGCCCGCATTAAGTCCCGGTCATCCAGATAAACATCCCAGTCGTCATTCGCTCTTGCAAGGGAGATCCATGCCGCCGGTTCAATCAGTGGCGGGAACGGTGGCGGTCTTGTCAGGATTGCTCAACGACGTCTATTTTCATTGGTTATTTGATGTGTTGCCTCGATTCCACCTCCTGCGCTTAGCGGGCTGGGATTGGAAGAATATTGATTGGTTTTTAGTCAACGATCGGTGTGGATTTCAAAGGGAGTCTTTGGCAATTTTAGGGGTAGATCCCCATAAACTCCTTCAGCGTTCGAGTGGGGAGGATGTACACCTTCAAGCGGATCGTTTACTCGTCCCCTCTTTTCCGGGGACAGTCGCCTGGACGCCAAAATGGGCGTGTGATTTTTTAAGAAACACTTTTCTCGATTCTGAGTGGCGTACAAGAAAAACTAATAAACGTCTTTATATTAGACGCAATCTTTCTAGTTCTCGGCGCTTGATTAATGAAGAAGAAGTCATTTCTGGTTTGGAAAGCTGGGGTTTTGAGGCATTACACCTTGAGCTTTTGTCTGTACGAGAGCAGGCCAGTTTATTTGCTCAAGCGGAGATCATTGTCGCCCCTCACGGCAGTGGCTTAAGTAATCTGGTCTTTTGTCCGCCGGGGACAAAAGTAATTGAAATTTTTTCGCCATTTTATACGTATCCTTGCTTTTGGCTCGTGAGCAACTTAATGGAGTTAGATTACTTTTACGTATTAGGAGAAATACTAGGCGGCCAGCATTTTCATCAGTTTGTTTTCGGCGCTGACAAAGAGGGAGATATTTGGGTAGATTGTCAACGGTTGCTGAGAGTGTTAAGGCTAGCGATTGGCGAGTGACAATTTTTGATGTTGTCGATTCATTATTTCTCGCTCCCTCGGAGGACTCAGCGCCGATTGTCGGAAGTTAGCTTATGATAAGTCTATTGAAAGTGTTACCCAAGTCGGTGACGACGTTTATAAAAGCGAGGTAAAACCCGTGACCGCCGCCATAACCGCCCAAGAGCTAGACGCTCAAATGCCTGACGCCAGTCAACTGTTAAGCGATGAACCCGAGATGGAAAGCTCTTTGCACTATTTTCAGTTAATGCTGTTGGTCGCCTGTTTAGAATTAGCCTGGCAGGATCGGCAGGATTTTTTCATCGGCGCTAATCTTACGGTTTACTTCAGCCGCCAGCAGTTGAAAAATCGCGAGTTTCGCGGCCCGGATTTTTTCTTGGTAAAAAACACCGAGCGCCGGCATCGTAATTCCTGGGTCGTCTGGGAGGAGGACGGCAAATATCCCGATTTGATTATTGAACTGCTTTCCCCTTCCACTGCCAGCGTGGATCGGAATCTAAAACGGCGCCTCTACGCTGAACGATTTCACACTCCTGAGTATTTTTACTTTTCCCCAGAGACTGGCGAGTTCGCCGGCTTTAGGCTCCAGCTTGACCAATACGCTCCCATTGAAGCCAATGAGCGGGGTTGGCTCTGGAGCGAGGTCTTGGGTTTATTCCTCGGAATATACGATCAACAACTCCGCTACTTTTCTATTGAAGGCTCTCTGCTACCGACTCCCCAGGAAGCGATCCAGAGCGAAGTAGCTAAGGGGTTAGCCGAGGTTGAGCGAGAGCGGCGCCGGGCTGTTGAAGCGGAACGGGAGGTTGAGCGAGAGCGGCGCCGGGCTGTTGAAGCGGAACGGGAAGCCGAACAAGAGCGCCTGCGGGCCGTTGAAGCGGAATTAGCGTTACAAGCGTTGCGGGCTAAACTGGAATCCTTGGGCGTCAATCTTGATTAACGGAGCGCAAGACATCAGTTTGGCCGCCCCGTCAGGCTACGCCTGCCACCCTTCCAAGAGAGGGAAATTGATAGCGTCAGTCTGTCCCCAAGCTACAAGACCAAAAAATACTGGTTAGGCGGTAAAAATTGTTGCTTGCTTCGGGGGCATTGAACCCCACTCAGCAAGCGCGCCTCTCATCCCGACGCTCGCCTTCGGTCAAGCGCGGGGCTTTTCGACTGGTCGCTAAAAGCGGTTTTCAAAGACCACTTCTTCTAGGGACAATTGCCCCGCCTTCGGGTAGGCGTCCTGGGTTCGTTTGCCGATGGCCACCATGGGCCCCAAGACGTGATCTTCCGGCAGACCCACCAACTCCGCCACTTTTTCGATGTCGAAGCCAATCATGGGGCAGGAGTCCAAATCCAATCCTTTGGCCGCCAGCATCAGAGTCTGCATAGCCATGCCGATGGAGCGCTGGGCTTCGTCCCGTTGGAGCCATTCCCGCCCTTCGTGAAAGGGGCCCATCCAATTAACCAACAGTTCCGCCATGGCCGGAGGCGCGTTGCGCCAGTAGCGTTGGGGATCTTTTTGCCAAGCTTTCGTATCCGCCGCCATTAAAACCAGTAAGGAAGCGTCGGTCATCTGGGCTTGGTCGTTCCCGAGTTCCTTACGGATTTGGGCTCGCAGTTGGGGGTCCCGCAGGATGACGAAGCGCCAGTGTTGGATATTAAAACTAGAGGGCGCCTGAACGGCCGCTTCTAGCAGTTGGCGCTCTTGCTCCGGGGTGATTTTAAAATCGGGGTCAAAGCGCTTGATCGCTCGGCGCTGGTAAATCGCTTCCAAGATGTCCATAGTTTAGTAAGGCGCTCCCAAGACGTTAACCAATTTGAACGGCTTTATTTTAAACCGCCGCCGGGCGCCATCGCCCCAACCTGATAAAGTGGGGAATGGTTCAACCCTTTAGCGTTTCGTTTCCTGCTCCCATGCCCTCCGCCCTCGACGACAAGACCATTGTCAAAGACTACTTCAACGCCACCGGCTTCGACCGCTGGCGCCGGATTTACGGAGACGGCGAGGTTAATGTCGTCCAACGGGACATCCGGGCGGGACACCAACAGACGGTGGACGCGGTTTTAACCTGGCTCAAGGAAGACGGTAATCTTGGCGGGCTTTCCATTTGCGACGCCGGCTGCGGGGTGGGCAGTTTGAGTATTCCCCTGGCCCAAGCCGGCGCTCTAGTCTACGGGAGCGATATTTCCGAAAAAATGGTGGGGGAAGCCCAGCGCCGGGCGGAAGTGGCGATTCCCGTGGGTAACCGTCCCGCGTTTATGGCCCAGGATTTAGAGCGCCTGACGGGACAATACCACACAGTGATTTGTTTGGACGTTCTTATCCACTACCCCACGGAGGAGATCGGCCCGATGATCGCCCATTTAGCCTCCCTAGCTCAGCGGCGCCTGATTCTCAGTTTCGCGCCCAAGACCTTGGGGTTAACCCTCTTGAAAAAAGTGGGAGAATTTTTTCCCGGCCCTAGCAAAGCCACCCGCGCCTACCAGCATCCCGAAGAACGGATTGTCGAGGAACTGCGAAACAACGGTTTAGAACCCCGGCGCCGACAGATGACCAGCACCCGCTTTTACTTTTCTCGTCTTCTGGAAGCGGTTCGGAAATAGCCCGATCCCGAAACGCTTTGAAAATCCTCCGGCGCCGTCTCGATAAATGGCGATTAGATTCTCCGTTGAGTTAGGCGCCGGAGTAGGCGGGAAAGGAGTGTTGGCGGCGGATTTTCACCGGCATTTCCCATGATGACTTCTTGCCGAGGCGTCATTTCAGAGATCCAGGACGGTAAAGCGAGATGGTGGGACTGAATACTGTCTAGGCAGTTTTTTGTAATGACGCCTCTCAGGGTGCTTTCTCCAAAAACGCTAAAATTTTCAGCAGTCACGAATAGCCGATGATCTTTGGGTTTTTTAAGCTGATCCTTAAAGTAATCCATCGTTTTCGCGTTAGGGATATCTTGAGGAAAGGAATCAAACAGATAACGCAAAACTTTGACTCTTAAATATTGATGAATCCAGATCTGTTTATAATCTTTCCTCTCCAGCCAAGCTCGCCCCTGGTCGTCCGCTAATTTTTTCCCTGTCAGATTTTGCCGCAGTAGCATGCCTCGACATCGACAATAGAGTAAGCCGCTTATTTGGGGATTGTCCGTAGATAATAAGTAACGGTGGAGACTTTCAATATTTTTAATATCAAGCTCAATGGGATATTTGTCGTCTATGCACCAGTAGATCATCTCTTCATCATCCAGACCGCGAAGTAGCGCCTGCATGGTTCCTTTGATGTCCGCGGGAGCTTTAATATATTGAACCCGAGAAGTTGGCAAGGAGGGGGATAAATCTTGATAGGGAACCTGAAAGACAAAAGGATGATCCGGCCAAAGTTCATTATATCGACAAATCATATGGTCGGTAAAGATGCGATACTTGTCATAGGTGAAGACAATCGCTTTGATGGGTTCCATCCAAATCTCTCAAAGAATTTTGCAATATTTGGAGATAGCTTAGACCTTATCCGAGCAAAAAGTCAATTACACCCCAGCGCCGGCATGGGATCTCATGTCCTCAGAACTTGATCCAAGATCGCTAGATCAAATAAGCTAGCTTTTGTCTTGTGAAATACCTTTTTTGGATATTTCGATACTTTGCGGCTCTTTTAAAGACTGGCGCTTGGCAACAATCAAGCCGTCAAAGGAAAAGGTTTCGTCTTTATCCGCGTCGGCTAAAATAACGTATCCGAAGGTTTTCAGTTTATCCAAGCAACTCCTGTGCAATTCGTTGGAGTGAGTCGATAGGAAGAGGAAGTCCGCCTTTCCTTCCCCCAGGAAATGGCTCGCCCCCTCAAGCATCGCCACCTCGTGACCCTGAATATCTGAGTGTAAGATATGTAAATGTTGAATTCCGCGCTCGGCGCAGAAGGAATCAACGGAGATGGTTTTCGGATGCGTCTGGGGCGCTTGACCGACTCTTGCCTGGGTAAAATGCCCTTTCCTGCCGTTTAAACGAAAGTTGAGTTTGCCGCTCACCAGATTGCGAAGCTCCGGCTCAACCAGAAAACAAGCGGCTTTGGGGCGCCGCTGTAGAAGCGATAGCGAATAAAAGCCCCAGTAAGCGCCAAGCTCCAGCATGACGCATTCTTCGGGAAGAAGTTCGATAACTTGCGCAAACGCATACTCTTCTTGCGGCTCATGAACGCCTTTGTTTTCGATCAGCATGTTCAGATTTCCAGCGCCGTAATATCCATCCGCGCAAACTCGCACGCCGTTGTGCATCGTGATGGTATAGCCTTCCAGTTGACCGGCGCCGGGGTCTCGGGGAATCCGAGCGTTGTCGGGACAGGCGATCACATCGTCAATCCGCGCCCGCCAGTAAGCGTTGACTTCGCCGACGGCGTTGGCGGCGACGCGAGGAGAGGTCAGACGGCGCTTCGCGCGAAAAATACTCAGTTGATCTCGGAGAGCTTGGGGAATCGCCCCCAGCGCTAATGGTTTCATGGCGACTCTCTGGTGTTTGTTTATTATTTATTTAACTGTTCCTGGGCTTGTTGAATCAGGGTTTGAGCTTCCGCGTAGGAACTAGCGCCGGAGGGAATCCGTTGTAGTTGACTGATAATAGCATTTAACTGATTGTTCAGCGCCGCTTTGTCTCGGGGCGGATTCCCCAGAAGCGCTTTGATTTGTCCCTGGGCCTCGCTAAAGTTCTGTTCAGCCGCCTGTTCCTGTTGTCGTTTCACCTGAGTCTGCCCCAGCCGTTGGGTATAGTCCGCCAAAAAACTCTGGGAAGCGACGTAATCGGGATCCTGGGGGGAAACTTGGCGGAGGCGCTGGATGGCCTCTTGCCAGAGAGTCTCGGTCTGTTCCCATTCCGCCAAGGTTTGGCTCGGTTTGGCTAGTTGTTGATTGGCTCGTTTGGCGAATTCCTGGGCCGCGGCGATGAGGGTGCGGGTCTGACCGCTTCCGGCCGCGGCGCCGGCAAGAGGGGCTAATTCCTGACTGTAGACGGCCTGTTTAGTCTGGGCCTGTTTTCCCGCCAGGGTCTCGGGCGGAATCAGAGCTAATTGGGCCAGGGCGCCCTGCCATTGTCCCAGAGCCTGTTGTTTCGCCGGTAAATCAGTCGCGCTTTGGTAGGCGGTTTTGGCCTGCTGGAGGGTGGTTTCGGCGCCGTCCAGTTGGCTGAGGGCGTTGGTTTCCTGAAAGACGATAGCGTCCATGCGCCCCACCTGGGCCCGGGCCCGTTGAAATTCGTCGAAGGTGAAGTTCCAGGAGCAACCTCCCATAAAGGAGCAGACCCGCACCGGCTCGTAGCCCAGGAACCAGACCGGCAGTTTATCTAAATTCGCCTGGGCTTGCTTGACCTTCTCGGCGCCGAGGGCGATGTCCGCGGGACTGGTGGCCTTATTGACCAGTTGATCCGCCTGTTCCACATGGGCGATGGCTTCCCGATAATTGCGGTCCATCTCCAGATAGCTGGGGAGCAGGAGCAGGGGCGCGACCCGGGCCACCGGGCGCCGAATCATGGGGTAGGGTAAATTGACCAGCCAAGTTAAACCAGCTAAACCGACGAAACCGGCGCCGAGGCACCCCCCGAAAATCAGCCAGCCCTTGAGGGGTCTAGGGCGATTGGCCCTAGCGGCCCGGGCTAACACCTGGGGGTCAAATTGGGGAAAGAGATCCTGCACCAGGGGCGCTAACTCCGTTTGGGTCAGGGGTTGGCCTGCTTCCTGGGACAGTTTATCGAGGCGCTTGCGAACAAGAGAACTTTCAATCTCCAGGTTTAAAGGCTGGGCCTGTTTTTCCACTTCCTTCTGGAGCAGGTCTTTAGCTTTGGCGTTAAGGCGCTTCATCGGCTTTTTTCTCCGGGCGTTCCCACTATTTTCAGGGTAGCGGATCCTAGGGAGGACGGCGCTTGACAAACAGAGTAAATCCCCCTGGCGTCTTAGAGGGTGAGTGACAGACCGTTATTACCCGGGTCATCAAGACCGAGATTTAGTCAAGTTCGTCACTCCTCTCAACTTCAGGAAATCGGAAAATCGCTTGGGGCAGAACAAGTCAAACTGAGAATCCAACGGAAGACAAGAGAACCAAAAGGTCAGTCTAGCGTAATGACCTCTAGCCCTGATTGACTGACAAAAGTTGATTACAGGTAGCTGTATGGGTAGAAACTCTAACGTAGTGATAGAGTTATGAATTTGCGAGTTGTGCATTGTAATAGTGGATAAAATTCCACACAGCGCTCCGCAAATTAAAGAGACGTTTTGAGAAGGAAAGAGTTCGACGAACAAGCCTAGATAATCTTTGTCTAAATGTATTATTTGGGCGTTCAATATGATTTTTTCTCCACTTTCTTTCCCAACTGGTCGATGTTGAGACTCTGGAATTACTTTTTTATAAGCTTGCCAGAAGTCTGTGTAGCAAGTCGCATTTTGTCGGTATCGCTCTGGTAAACTATCCCATAGTTTTTGAGCAGATTTTCTTGTCC
>WGLZ01000089.1 GCA_016471375.1 Cyanobacteria bacterium RI_101 | reverse complement strand
CTTTCAGTCCATTCACGTGCTTTGGCTTGAGGAGAGTAAACTCATCTCCAATCTCACTGACTTTCATCTGCAAGTTTTAGCTTTACTCGGTTCTCCTTGCCAGAAATACTATTGTCTTCCATGAACCTGCGAAATGTAGGGTCGATAATTTCTTGACGCATTTTATGATCAAAAATTTGATAACTTCCTCGTTCTTTTTTCTTGGCTCGATACATGGAAATATCGGCGTTTTGTAAAAACTCTTCAGGACTGGTATAAATTTTATCTCCTTGCGCGACGCCGATAGAAACCGTCATAAAAATCTCGCAATTAGCGACTTCAAAGGGAAGGGTAAAACTTTGACGAATCTTGTCTAACAACCGTGAGAGTGTATTTTTTTCCAGCCAAGACGCCATAAAAAAGCAAAATTCATCCTCGCCTATCCGGGCTAGTAAATCCTCCGGCCCGAGATGGGCTTGTAAACGCTGGGCAATGGCCGCCAATAGTTGATTTCCCACTTCAAAACCCAAGGAGCCATTCACTAGCTTGAATTGATCGCAATCTAAATAAAGTAATGTAAATTCAAAATTTTTACTATTGACAAATTCCGTAATTTTCTTGAGCAAGGAGGCGCGGCTGGGCAATTGAGTGAGCGCGTCTTGAAAAATCATTGTTTCTAGCTCTTGCGTCCGTTGTTTCACCCGTTCTTCCAACCTTAAGTTGGCTTCCTTCAGCGCCGTTTGCGCTTGATATCTCTCGGTAATATCTCGAATCACTAAAACGGCGCTGAGATCCTGTTCCCCATAAACCGCTTCGGGTTGGAAAGCCGCCCAGGAAATTTCAATGACTGTGATTGTCTCCCCCTGTCTAAAACCATATACCCCCGTCCCCGGACTATCCTTGCTTAAGGCCAAGAAAGCGGGATGAGGATTGCAAACCGAAGTCAAATCGGAATTTAACAAGGGCAAACTATCCTGAATTAAGCTCCCTAAATTGAGGATTCGCGGTTGCTTAACTAAGCGATCAAAAGCCGAGTTGCACCAAAAAATTCGACCGTCTGGGTCTGTCCATACGATAGCTTCGTCGATAGTGCCTAAAATTTTCTCCACTCGGGTTAATGTGGAGCGCAACTCGGAAATTAACCTAGTTAAGTTTTCCATTTAGAAGCCTATAAAAAGCTTTTAATTAGCTGTTTTCCTCCTCGGTTAGAGGGCGAAGCGTCGCCGCAAAAACCCAATTGCCATTTTTTTGCTCGGCGATAATAAAATGTTCTGAGAGCACCTCGCCGCGATCCTTCGTCAGCGCTTTCAACTTGAGCGGATGATTGAGAATGGTCGAAATTCCTGTGGCGGTAAACCGGGAAAATCCAAGATGATGGGAATCCCGAAAATAAACGGGTAAAATGATCGTTAGAGATTGACCGACAACTTCCGCGGTCGACCAACCAAAAACCGCCTCGAAGTGACTATTGACCTCAAGAACAATACCTTGATGATCAGTAATAATCACCGGAAGCTGACTTTTTGTTCTTAGCTCATCAATGGTTTCCATTGACTTACTTCCCTAGGTTAAGATCATGGCAATCGGAAACTTAGCAGTGCGCAAATTATAACCTATTTTTATTTATTGACGACGGACAAATATCATTATTTTTTTAATATAAAGCGCAACCATATAACCAATAAGTTCATTCAATTTTCCGAGAATTGAGTTGATCAGAACCCGGCGCCGGACAGAGAAAGCGCCGGTAGCTATAACCATTCACGGAAGGCCCGACACTAGGCAAAGATTGACATTGAGGTAAATCCTGGGGCGCGAGGAAATTAACTAACCAGAGATCTATCGATTGGTCTTGATCTTCGAGCAACCGCTTTAACTGCGCCGTCGCCTCGGCGCTCTCGGGTCGGCGCTGGGGAATTAAAGCAAAACGCGGGTCTAACTGGGGAAAGCGTCGTCGGGCCTCTAGGGCTAGGCCCATCATTTCTCCGGTTTGCACCAAGCTCTGGCGAGTGGTGACAATCAGGGGACGAGCGCCGGGGGGGGAAACCTGATCCACTTGAGCTAGGAATAGCTCCGGGCGATAGTATTTTTGATAACCTAAATTGTGGGTCACGGTGACGGCGCTGGCCAGGCCCATGAGAATGACCAGGGCCCAGAGTCGCCCCGGTTTCGCTAAGGTTTGACCTAGGGAAACCAGCGCCAAGGCGGCCAGAAAGATAAGAAGAGGGAAAAAATTAAAACTATAGCGAGCGCCGCGGGTGATATCCATGCCGGCGCCGTAGGTGACGGCGAAGTACAGAGCCAATAAACTGCCCGTTATCCAGAGTAAGAGTCTCGCTTCTGAGCGCCAATTGCCCGTTAAAGTTAAGTCTAAACCCCGTTTCAAGCGGGGGAGCAGGAAAATAACATAGGCTAACATGCCCAACCCCGCCGCGATGGCTAGGGTCAAATTGGGGGACTCCACCGGCAGGAGCGTAAATATCGTCACCCAGGCCGCCAGCAGTTGCACCGGCGGGCCGAGTAGATTGAGGAAATTGCGGCGCTCTAGCGCCATCCATTGGGTCATACCGTGGCCGTAATCCCGTTGGCTAATCACCCAGCCCCAAACCAGCGCCGCCGTTAAAGATCCCAACAACACGGGAAGCAATCGAGAGCGAAGCAGAACAGTGTTAAAGCACTTTAACTTAAAAAAACTCGAAATCCCAAATAGCCGCTCACTAATATTTGATATCTGATATCTGGTAACTGATAGCTGATAACTGCCTGCTAACCCCAGAAATTCCGCCAGAATAAATAGTCCCGTAAAAAAATGGGTGGACAGCGCCAAGGCGTTGACCAAAACCCAGGCAAGGACTAAGCGCCGGGGCAGGGGTTGACCTTGCTTAAAATATTGACTGGCCTTGAGGCAACAGCCTAGGGAAAGGGTAATCCACAGAACCGCCAGGGTATAGTGGCGGGACTCTTGGCTGATAAAAACGCCGTAGGGAGAGAGCGCCGTTAGCAGAGCTAGGGCTAAAGCTAAAGACGGCGTCCAGAGCCAACGGGCCAGGACGTAGCTTAAAGGAATGAGCAGGGTTCCCGCCAGCGCCGCTAGGGAACGCCCCACGGTAATATTCAACGCCTGATAGTCCTGGGGAAAGAGGCCCTGCCAAAAGTGGGCTAGGAGAAAATAGAGAGGGGGATGATTGTCCTGGTTAACCAAAAGCTCGATCACCCGACCCCACTGTCCCGGTTGGTTAAATCGCAGGGGAGCGAGTAACTGAGCGCCCGTTAAAATTTCCCCCCCAGGAATCCCGGTAAAATCATTGCCCAGACTAAAAACCCAGGTGGCGAACTCATCAGTCCAAGGCGGTTTAGCGCCGAGGTTCCAAAAGCGGAGCGCCGCCCCTATCAGCGTTAACACCGCCAAAATCCCGAGGGGATAGCGTTGTAAAAAAGAGAGGGGTTTGCGGACGGAGGAGAGCGCCGGGGGAGAAAACTCGGTTTTCAAGGGAACTAAACTATTGAACTAAACCGGTGAGGGGAGAACTGGCGCTGGCGTAGGCTTTCACGGGAATGCGCCCGGAGAGATAGGCTAGGCGTCCGGCTCGAACGGCTAACCCCATGGCTTCCGCCATAGCGGCGGGTTCCTGGGCCAGGGCGATGGCGCTGTTAATTAAAACGGCGTCGGCGCCGAGTTCCAGCGCTAGGGCCGCCTCGCTGGGAGCGCCGATACCCGCGTCCACCACCACGGGAACTTGGGCTTCGGCGATGATAATACTAATATTGGCCTGATTGCGGAGGCCCTGACCGGAGCCGATGGGGGACCCCAGGGGCATGACGGTGACGCATCCCGCTTCCTCTAACCGCTTCGCCAGCAAGGGGTCGGCGTTGATGTAGGGGAGGACGGCGAAACCTTCTTTGACCAACTGTTCCGCGGCTTGGAGCGTGCCGATGGGGTCGGGTAGAAGATATTTACTATCAGGAATCACTTCCAACTTGACAAAATTATTTTCTTCCTGCCCCAACAGTTTGGCCATCTCTCGCCCCAGACGAGCCACCCGCACCGCCTCCTCCGCGGTTTGACAACCGGCAGTGTTGGGAAGCATCCAAATTTTTGACCAATCCACCGCCTCCGCTAAGCCCTCATGGCCCGGCGCTTGGGTCTGGACTCGCCGCACCGCTACGGTGACAATCTCGCAACCGCTGGCGACGATACATTCATTCATCGCAGTCAAACTGGGATATTTCCCCGTGCCGGTCATCAGCCGGGAGCGGAAGGTTCGCCCGGCGATAACCAGGGGATCGGCTTTTAGCAAGGAATTAACGGCGCTCATGGGTTGCGGGTGGAAAAATGGGTGGGGGATTTATAGAGTATGTAGAGAGTTGGTTAGAAGGGCGTTTTGGGGAACTTAGATCGGGATTGACCACCCCGCCCCTTCGGGGCACCCCTCCACGGAAGGGGAATCGTAGCGGTGACTTGCCTGTGAGAAATTCCCCTCCGCGGAGGGGTGGCAGGCGTAGCCTGACGGGGTGGTCTGATTCTCTGTCATAACTCACCGTTCAACGGCTGGGCCGGATCGACTTCTTCTTCCCGGGGTAACATCCCCAGCGCCTGTAACTCCCGCTCCAGGACGTCCGCCTGGGGATTGCCTTGGCGCCGGTAAAGGTCGATGGCGGTTTTAAAAGCCCCTAGGCTGGCTTGGAGTTGCCCGGCTTGAAAGCAGGCTACCCCTAAATTTTGATGGGCCGGCGCCCATTGGGGATTGAGTTTAATCGCTTTTTGGTAAACCTCGATGGCCTGGGGGTAGCGTTTCTGAGCTTTCAGAGTTAGCCCCAAATTGAGATAACCCATCAGGAAGGAGGGATCGATATGCACCACGTTTTCAAAAACCTGCTGGGCCTGGGGATACTGGCCCAACTGGTTTAACAGCGCCCCGTAGTTGTTTAAAGCGCCGAGTTTGAGAGGCAAAAGTAGATTTTCCTGCAAGGCTTTTTGGTAATGCTTCAGCGCCAACTCCCATTTCCCCTCCCGGTTGTAGGCGTTGGCTAAATGGTAATGGAGTTCGTAGCGCACCGGAGCCGAGCCGAGGTTAGATTTAAGCCCCTGCTTGAGCAGTTTGAAACCGTCCTTGTCGCGCCCAATTTGATAATACAAAGCGCCGAGTTTACTACACAGGTAGGCGTCCTGGGGATTGGCTTGCAGAGCTTTTTCTAACAAAACCTGGGCCCGTTGGATCTTGTTTTTCGTCGCCAGCGCCTCGGGACTGTAGCCCCAGTGACGGATGGCGACGCCGGGCAGATCGATAACTTGCCAGTGGGGTTCCTTTTGGAGCAGAGCCAAGACGCTGTCGTCAATGGTCTCGTGGTAGGGGCGGGAAAAACGAATTGCGGGATGGCGCCGAAACAGACGAGAGACCGCGGAATAGGGGGACTGGGCGGAGCCCAGTTCTTGCCGGAGCAGGTTCACCGCCAGCGCCGTTCCTTGGTTTAAGACGGCGTCCACCGACTCCCGCAGACGGGGGTTAAAGACTTCGTCGCCGTCTAGGACTAAAACCCAATCTCCCTGGGCCGCCGCTAAGACCTGATTGCGAGCCAGGGCAAAATCGTCTTGCCAGGGAACAGAAAGCACTTTGGCGCCGGCGCTTGCCGCGATAGCCGCAGTCTCGTCCGTCGATCCCGTGTCGCCGACAACGATTTCCTCCACCCAATCCCGGACGCTGGCCAAACACTGGGGCAGGCGCTCCGCTTCGTCGCGGACGATCATACAGAGGCTAAGGCGAGTCATGAAAAAGTCTAAAAAAACGCTTTTATAGCCTACCCCAGATAGGATCAACAGCGATCCCAAAGGGGATCTAAAGAAATCCGGCGCTTTGGGCAAGATAGGCTAATCTAAAGGGGCATTCGGCGCCGAGCGCCCTTTCTTCCGTTCCGAGCCAGTGGCCGACCCTAGGGTTTTATGCTTAGTTTGCTCCTTTTTCTGCTCTATCTCGCCGTTGTCAGCCTTATCTGGTTCACAAGCTCTAAGTGGTGGCTCAAGGTAGAGACCCAAACTCCCAAATGTATTTATTACTTTGGCCCCTTTGAAAGCGAGTCGGAAGCTCTAGACTTACACGGGGACTACCTCAGCGATCTAGAGGGGGAAGGCGCCCAGGGCATTACCTACCAAATTCAACGGGGAGCGCCCCGGCGCTTGACCGTCTGCGAAGAAGACGCCTAGCCCCGTTCTTGGGGTAGGATCAGAAAACTGTTCTTGAAATCCGCACCGAATGAAAGACGTTCTCATTTCCCTTGGCGTCGTCCTCTTTTTTGGAACGCTGTTAATCTTCTCCAGTTTCTTCAATCCGGCGCCCTCCGCTAACGAAGTCCTCGCCGCCCCCAATCCCCCCGCCCTCAGTTCGACTCCGCTCACTAACCCCCCCGCCTCCCGACCCATGACCCCTGAAACTCCCGCCAACACCGTCACCACCCCCTCGGGACTCCAGTATGTTGACCTCGTTGTGGGGGAAGGCGCCTCTCCGACCCAGGGCAAAACCGTGACGGTTCACTACACCGGCTCTCTGACGGACGGCAAAAAATTTGACAGCTCCCTCGACCGCGGTCAGCCCTTTTCCTTCAAAATCGGCGTCGGCCAAGTGATTAAAGGCTGGGACGAAGGGGTCGCCACCATGAAGGAGGGCGGCAAGCGCCAACTGATTATTCCCCCGGATCTAGGCTACGGTTCCCGCGGCGCCGGCGGCGTCATTCCTCCCAACGCCACTTTGGTCTTTGACGTGGAGCTTATTTCCGTTCAATAGTTCAAGAATTTTTCCCGCAACCCTCTGATAGCGGTATACCGTCGGGTAGGAGACGCGCTTCGACTACGCTCAGCGCTCGATTTCAGGTATACTGCTATAATTGATATCTGGTATCTGATAACTGATATCTGTCAAGCGTTGTTTTTCCGGCGCCGGCAACGCTCCGAGCAGTATTTCACCTCCTCCCAACAGTCGGCCCATTTTTTGCGCCAGGTAAAGGGGCGCTGGCAAACGGGACAAATTTTTTCGGGGAGATGGGATTTATGAAAACGGGAGGCGCCCATGGCGATAACTCCAAATCTGAACTGTCGAGTTAACCAAAAATCAATCCTTAACGCTTAATCATAGGATTTGTCTTGACAAAAATCCGGCCCCCTATGGTAAGCTGAAGGGACTTGAGAGAACCTTTCCAGAAGAGCTTATTTACCCGATGCGCCTTGGTCAGACCTAAAAAATACCCCAAACCGCGACAGATAACCGCCCGCCTCCCTCGAAGATAACCGCCAGAGGGGTTAAGCGCTAAAGTTTCCGACAACTGAATAGCCGAGTTGATTCGAGTTGGAAAAGCGCCGCTTTATCCTAAATCTTCAGCAACTCGAACCGGATCTAAAGTCTTCTTGAATTGAGCGTTCAATTCAGATTTTTTCCCACGCCTACTTTTATTTTTCCTAGGAGGAAAATGCCTAAACCTAACCCAACCCAAGCCCAACCGACCCTGAAAATTATTCCCCTCGGCGGACTCCACGAAATCGGCAAAAACACCTGCGTTTTTGAGTACGACGACGAAATTATTCTACTGGACGCCGGTATCGCTTTCCCCACGGACGAAATGCACGGCGTCAATGTCGTTTTGCCCGACATGACCTACCTACGGGAGAATCGCCACAAAATTAAAGGCATGATCGTCACCCACGGTCACGAAGACCACATCGGCGGCATCGCCTACCATTTGAAACAAATCGAGTTGCCGATCATCTACGGCCCCCGGCTGGCCATGGCTCTTCTGCGGGACAAATTGGAAGAGTCTGGGCTTCTAGACCGCACGAAACTCAAAAGCGTTGTGCCGCGGGAAATGGTGCGCCTCGGAAAATCCTTCGTAGTCGAGTACATTCGCAACACTCACTCCATCGCCGATAGCTGTTGCGTCGCTATCCATACCCCCATCGGCGTGGTTTTCCACACGGGGGACTTCAAAATTGACCATACGCCCATCGACGGGGAATATTTCGACCTGACTAAAGTGGCGGAATATGGAGATAAAGGCGTTCTTTGCTTGCTGAGCGACTCCACCAACGCCGAAGTGCCGGGGGTCACGCCCTCCGAACGTTCCGTGGTTCCTAATCTCGACCGGGCGTTTTCTCAAGCCCAGGGCCGCCTGATGGTGACCACCTTCGCCTCCTCCGTCCATCGGGTTAATATCATTCTCGAACTGGCGCTGAAACATCGCCGTAAGGTGGCCGTGGTGGGGCGCTCGATGCTGAACGTCATCGCTCACGCCCGTAAGTTGGGCTACATTAAATGCCCCGACGACCTCTTTGTGCCCCTCAAGGCCGCCCGCAATCTGCCGGATCAGCAGGTTTTAATCCTGACCACCGGCTCCCAGGGCGAACCCCTAGCGGCCATGACCCGCATCTCCAAAGGCGAACACCCCCAAATTCAGGTGCGCAAAGGGGACACGGTGATCTTTTCCGCCAACCCCATTCCCGGCAACACCATCGCCGTGGTCAACACCATTGACCGTTTGATGATGCAGGGCGCCGAGGTGGTTTACGGCAAGGATAAAGGGATTCACGTCTCTGGTCACGCCTCTCAGGAAGAGCACAAGATGATGCTGGCGCTGACCAAACCTAAATTCTTTGTGCCGGTCCACGGCGAACACCGGATGCTGGTCAAACACGCCCAAATGGCCCAAGCCATGGGTATCCCCTCCGAAAATATGGTGATCGTGGATAACGGCGACATTATCGAACTTTCCCCCGAGAAAATTCAAGTGACGGGCAAAGCGCCGTCGGGGATTGAATTGGTGGATCAAGCGGGCGTCGTCCACGAGCACATCCTCCAGGAGCGCCGACAACTGGCGGAAGACGGGGTAGTAACGGTGGCGCTGGCGCTGAGTTCTAGCGGTAAACTCTTGGCCCAGCCCCAGGTTCACCTGCGGGGCGTGGTGATGACGGTGGAACGGGCGCTTTTCCAGCAATTGATCATCCGCACGTTAGAACGGTTCCTAGCGGAGCGCTGGGGCGAGTTCGTCGAGAGCAACGGCAAAATCGAAGTCCGTTGGACCGGCGTCCAGCGAGAAATTGAAGGCATTTTGCAACGTCTGGTGAAACGGGAACTGCAAAGTAGTCCTCTAGTTGTTCTGCTCCTGCAAGGGGAGGGCAATATTAACCTAACGGAGTCCAAAGCCCTAGTAACCGCGGGCAAACCCAAGGTTCAAGTCCAAACGCCGACTCCCGCTCTACCGGAAACCCCGGCGCCGCGACCGGTCGAAGAACAACACACGGAACTGCGGAGCACGAAAACCTATCGTCGTAAGCGCTCCACCGCCGGGGTCTCTTAATTTTCAAGTCCCTAGTTTGCGCCTTAAATCCCTTGAAATCCGGTTCCCCCCTTTCAAAGGGGGGCTAGGGGGGATAACACTGGGTTCTTGACTCTTTTTAAACAACCTCTTAAGTTCAAAGTCCCCCATAATTGGGGGATTTTTGCTTTTGGGTTAACGGGATTTAGCGCCGAATCCCAACTCCGGCAAGTTGGCCCAGAGCAGAGCGAGAATGCCTAAATTAATGCAAACATCCGCCACATTAAAAACGGGGAAATTTAAAAAACGCGCGTCTAAAAAATCCACCACATGACCGAGGCGAAAGCGGTCAATACCGTTGCCGACGGCGCCGGCTAAGATAAAGCCGTAGCCCGCTTGCTCCAGACGGTTTAATTTAACCTTGAGCGCCAGAACTGTTAACCCGGCGCTGACGCCTAGGGAAAGCCACTTCAGCCAATCCACCCCGTCCCGAAAGAGGCTAAAGGCGGCGCCGGTATTGAGGACGTAGGTTAGGTGAAAGACTCCCGGCCAGAGGGGCTGGGAAGCGCCGACGGTTTGCAAGCTGAGGACAATAATTTCTTTACTCAGTTGATCCGCCACCACCCCGACCAGCGCCACCCGCCAAAATAGGGGATTCAGTTTAAACATGGACTTGTAAAAATATTTATAAAAATTTATAAAAATAAGATCTTACGCAGGAAGTAAGCCAAAACTGCGGTTAAACAGACGAGGATAATTTGTCCGGGAAGCGCCGCCAGGGAAAAGGAATAGAGCGCCGGAGCTAGGGTGGCTAGGGATAACTCGCCGATCCCCAACAGAGCCAAGCCGCAGACGTAGAGAGCGCCCACCAGGTGAATGACCCCCAAGCCCGCCAGGGCGCTCAGCGCCAGGGTTTCGATTTTCGGCGGGTAGCGGAAAGACAAAGCGCCGCAGACCCAAGCGCCGGGGATAAAGCCCAACAGGTAGCCAAAGGTGGGTTTTTGCCAGGAATCCCAGCCGCCGCCGGAGCCAAAAATGGGCAACCAAGCCAGGCCTAAGAGGAGATAGCCCCCCTGGGCAAAAGCGCCGGCGTTGCGGCCCCCCAAACACCCCGTTAACAAAACGGCGCCGACCTGGTAAGTAATGCCTAAAGAGCGAGAATAAATGCCTTGATTGAACCACTCCCAGGGCGGGTTAGTGACAAACACCTCCACAAAGGTGCTGAAAATGGTCAGCAACAAACCCAGAATCGCCCAGAGCAATTCTGTCGCCAGGGCGGGTTTAGGGGGCCGGGGGGATTCAGACTTGGTATTCACCGGGTACAGGAGCTTCTCCTCCCGTTAAACCGAGGGAAGCGAGCATCAAATGATCCTGGTCTGGGGGCTGGCCCAGGGTGGTCAGGTAATTGCCAATTAACATAGCATTAATCCCCGCCTGGAGACCCAGACTTTGGAGGGCGCCCATCACCGCTTCCCGACCGCCGGCGTAGCGGATAATCTGGCGGGGCAGAAGACAGCGGAAAATGGCCATGGCCTTCAGCGCCTCGTAGGGATCTAGGCGGGGACGTTCCGCCAGGGGGGTGCCGGGGCGGGGGTTCAACAGGTTGAGGGGCACGGATTCCACTTCTAAATCCCGTAGAGCGAGGGCCAGATCAATCCGGTCTTCCCAGGACTCTCCCATGCCCAAAATTCCGCCGGTACAGGCTTGAATCCCCGCTTCCTTGAGGTTCTTCACCGTTTCCACCCGGTCTTGCCAACTGTGGGTCGTAACGATGTCGGCAAAAAAGTTCTCGGCGCTTTCCAAATTGTGGTTATAGCGAGTCACCCCGGCTTCCTTGAGGCGCCGGGCCTGTTCCAGGGTAATTTCCCCCAAGGCGCAACAGGGTTTAATTTGGGTTTCCTGAATAATCAGCCGCACGGTTTCCAGGATTTGCTCAAATTCCTGGGATTTGGGGCTGGCGTACTTGGGCCCCCGGCCCTGACTCACCAAGCAAAAACGTTTCGCTCCCGCGGCTTCGGCGGCCTTGGCATGTTCGAGAATCTCCGTCTGGGACTTAAGCCCGTAAATCGGAGAATCGGGGCTAGGGTGGTGGCTAGATTGGGAGCAATAACCGCAGTTCTCGGAGCAGTTGCCGGATTTGACGTTGACGATACTGCACAAATCAACCGTATCGCCGCAACAGCGGCGCCGAATCCGGTCGGCGGTTTCGCACAGCAGGAGAATCGCCGCCTCTCCCTCGATTTCGCTTAACCTCAGCGCCTCCGCCTTTTCTAACCGTTCTCCGGCGATAATTCGGTCTCCTAGGGTCTGGAGGTAGGCGCTCAGCGCCGCTAAATCCGGCGCTTGGGTTTTCGGGGGAGGAGCAGACAATAAAACCACGTGAATACACCCAAAAAGTGACGATATCTTTCAAGATTAGCCTAGAGGCTGGGGAGCGTCTCAGATTTGTCGGCTGATCTATTGCCCTCATCCCCCAGCCCCTTCTCCCAGAACGGGAGAAGGGGAGTCAAAGTCCCTATCTTGAAAATTTTCTTATCTTACCATCCTCCCTAGCCGGTTCTAGCGCCTATGGTAGAATAACCGTCAATTATCGTCCCCCCTGTCGGATATGCCTCCTTCGTCCCCTCCGCGCCCGCCCTCCAGACGCTTTATTGTGGGGGACGTCCACGGCCATTTTCAGGCGCTGAGTCTGCTCTTTGACAGTATCGCCCCCACCAGCGCCGACGCCGTCTATTTCATTGGCGACCTGATCGACCGGGGCCCCGACAGCGCCGAGGTGGTGCGGTTTGTGCGTGAAAATAAATTTCACTGTCTGTTGGGGAACCACGAGCAAATGATGCTGGACGCGGTGGGGGGCGGTCAGGTTTCGCCCCAACTCCTGCAATCCTGGCTCTATACCGGCGGCTACCCGACCTTAACCAGCTATAACCACCATATCCCCGCCGAAGATATTGAATGGCTCCAGTCCTTGCCCCTCTATCTGGATTTGGGGGACGCCTGGTTGGTTCACGCCGGGGTTGACCCGGAACTGCCCCTAGAGGTTCAGAACGAAGAACAGTTTTGTTGGATTCGGGAGCGCTTCCACCGAACGCCCCGCCCCTATTTTCCTGATAAATTAATCATCACCGGCCACACTATTACCTTTACCTTTCCCACTGTGGAACCCGGCAAGCTGGCCGCCGGCGCCGGTTGGCTGGACATCGACACCGGCGCCTATCACCCCAAAAGCGGTTGGCTCACGGCGGTGGAACTGAACGAGCGCCGGGTCTATCAAGTCCACACCAATAGCCGCAAGTTCAGACGGTTAGATCTAGACGCCGCGGTGACTTTCCTCGATCCTTTGGCGCTGGCGGGGAAACGGAGCAAACGGAAGGGTTGGTTCGGTTAGGTTTCCCCCCCCCATTCCCCTTGCTTTTGAGATAGATTAAGAAGATTAACCGGATTGAACAATCGAGGATTATGGGCGTTTTAGCGGCGATTGGGGTTTTGGCGCTTTTGATTTTTGTCCACGAGTTGGGGCACTTTCTGGCGGCCCGTTGGCAGGGGATTCGGGCCAATCGTTTTTCCATCGGTTTTGGCCCGGCTTTGTTGAAATATCAGGGCGCCGAAACGGAGTACGCTCTGCGAGCTATTCCCCTGGGGGGTTACGTGGGATTCCCCGACGACGACCCGGAAAGCGATATTCCCCTAGACGACCCGGATTTGCTCCGTAACCGTCCCCTGTTCGACCGGGCCATTGTCATCAGCGCCGGGGTCATCGCCAATTTAGTTTTGGCTTACTTATTGTTGATGGGTCAAGTGGCCACCGCCGGTATCCAAGACCTACAGCCGGGCCTGCGCGTCCCCAAGGTGGAGGTCGGCTCCGCGGCCAGTCAGGCGGGTTTAGAAGCGGGGGATTTAATTCTTTCCCTAGGGGGCAAGCCCTTAACCCCGGCGCCCGGCGCCACGGAAGCCTTTATCGCCCAGGTTAAACAGTCCGCCAACCGACCCTTGGCTTTAACCCTAGAGCGCCGGGGGGAAACCCTCGATTTAACCCTAACGCCGGCGCCGGACGAAGCCGGGGCGGGAAAAATCGGCGTGGCCCTGGTGCCCAATGTGGAACAGCGCCGGGCCAAGAATCTGGGGGAAGTGTTCAGCTACAGCGCCTCGGCCTTTGAGCGGATCACGGTTTTAACCGTCCAGGGCTTTGGGCAACTCCTGAGCAACTTCGCCACCAGCGCCCAACAGGTGGCGGGGCCGGTAAAAATTGTGGAGTACGGCGCTAGTATCGCCCAAAACAACGCCGCTAATTTATTCCAGTTCGGCGCCTTGATTAGCGTTAACCTAGCCATTATTAATATTCTGCCCCTGCCGGCGCTGGACGGCGGTCAGTTGGTCTTCTTACTGATTGAAGGACTTCTCGGTAAACCCCTGCCCAATCGCATTCAAACCAACATTATGCAGACAGGGCTGGCGCTCCTCTTGGGTCTGGGGGTGGTTTTAATCGTCCGGGACACCGCCAATTTGGCCTTCGTTCAGGAATTACTCCAGTAAATGACCAGTCTCCTGCGGAAAACCGCCAGCCGCAAACAACGGGCCTTGGAAATTTTACTGATTCTCCGGCGCCTTTACCCCGACGCCACCTGTAGCCTCGACTATGAAACGCCGGTGCAACTGCTGGTGGCCACCATTCTTTCCGCCCAATGCACCGACGAACGGGTCAATAAAGTCACCCCGGCGCTGTTTAAACGCTTCCCCACCGCGACGGCGCTGGCCTACGGCGAGCGGGAGGAACTGGAAAAACTGATTCACTCCACTGGCTTCTATCGCAATAAAGCCAAAAACATCCAAGGCGCCTGTCGAAAAATCGTGGAAGAGTTCGGCGGCGAAGTGCCCCAAACCATGGAGGAACTGCTCACCCTCCCCGGCGTAGCCCGCAAAACCGCCAATGTGACCCTCGCCCACGGCTTCGGCATTTTAGCCGGGGTGACGGTAGATACCCATGTCAAGCGCCTGAGTCAACGGCTGGGGCTGACGGACGCCAAGGAGCCGCCCCAGATTGAGCGGGATTTAATGAAACTGATCCCCCAACCGGATTGGGAAAATTACTCCATCCGTATCATTTATCACGGTCGGGCCGTCTGCAACGCCCGTAAACCCCTCTGCGGTCAATGCGAGTTAGCCCATCTTTGCCCCAGCGCCGCTATCGTTTAAGCTGAATCAATCGCCATCAGGACTCCGTCGTCATGCTCCAATTCGCCCTTCTGGGAACCCTCCTCTTCGCCTCCGCCCTACCGCCCCAAGCGGCGCCGATTCCCTCCCTGGTAGCCCAGGCGGCGCCGAGCGTGAGCAATCAGGAGTTGGAGCAAGTGGCCCGAATTTTAGTCAAATTCCAGGGGATCGCCGAAAAAACCCAGACGGATATCGACCAAGCGGTTCAGGCCGCCGGGTTAACCCCCCAGCGTTTCCTCGAAATCGCCCAACAGGTGCGGGCTAAAGGCAGTCCCGGCGCTAAACCGATTCCGGCCCAGGACGAAGCTAAGTTTGAAAAAGCCCTGCCCCAGGTGCAGAAAATTCTCCAGGCCTCCATCAAAGAACAGCAAGCCATCCTCGGCGCCGAAAAAATTAGCTCTAAGGACTTTGACCAACGCATGGAAAAAATCCGTCAGGACATCAAGCTCCAAGAGCAGGTGCAAAAACTGATGAACGGCGGCAAGTAAACTCAGTCCCATTCTTAACGTTGGTTATGCTCTCCGCCCTCCAGGACGCCCTCCGCTTTGACTTTATGCAGAACGCCCTCGCGGCGGGGATTTTAGTCAGCCTCGCCTGCGGCTTGATCGGCGTCTTTGTGGTGGTGAACCGCATGGTCTTTATTAGCGGCGGCATCGCCCACGCCGCCTACGGGGGCGTCGGTCTGGGCTACTTCTTTCGCTTTGACCCCGTCCTCGGCGCCCTGGGCTTTTCTCTCCTGTCGGCGCTGGCCATGGGCTGGATCGAGCGCCGTTACCGGCAACGGAGCGACACCCTGATTGGGGTGATGTGGGCCCTGGGGATGGCGCTAGGAGTTCTCCTGATTGATTTAACCCCAGGCTACAAGGCTGATGTTTCCAGCTATCTCTTTGGCAGTATCCTCGCGGTGCCCCGACAGGAATTAGCCTATATGGCGGCGCTGGATCTGCTCTTAGTCTTGCTAGTCTGGCTCTTTTACAAAGAACTGGTGGCGCTCTCCTTTGACAGCGTTTACGCCGCGACCCGCAACGTGCCGGTGGAGAAGCTCTATCTCCTCTTGGTGGCCGCCACGGCGCTGACGGTGGTCATGGTCATGCAGGCGGTGGGGCTGATTATGGTCATCGCCCTGTTAACGCTTCCGGCGGCCATCGCCGGCCAGTATGGGCGGGATCTGCGCCAAATGATGGTCGTCGCCAGCGCCCTAGGGATTCTCTTTTGCGGCGCCGGTTTAGCCCTCTCCTACGGTTTTAACCTCTCCTCCGGCGCGGCGATTATCTTGGTGGCTGGCGGCGGTTATTTGCTCAGTCTGGTGGGAAACCAAGCCTTCAAAATGTTGAAGGGATTCGGAAATAATTAGTACATTCTCCTGGATTTCGGCGGGGCCATTGTCCCTGAAATAGGCTTCCCTAGCCCAAAGCGGGTATAATGAGGCTGATAAATTCAACTAATACTGGAGGACTTGCGACCGTGAAAAAATCCATTGCCCAACTCTCAGCCGCGGATTTAGCGGGAAAACGGGTTTTTGTGCGGGTAGATTTTAATGTGCCCCTGGACGAGAGCGGCGCGATTACCGACGACACCCGCGTTCGGGCGGCGCTTCCCACGATCCAAGACCTCCTCAGCAAAGGCGCCAAGGTAATCCTGGGCAGTCACTTCGGCCGGCCCAAAGGCAAAGTCGTCGAGTCCATGCGTCTCACCCCCGTGGCGGCCCGCCTCTCGGAACTGTTGGGGCAAAAGGTGATCATGTGCTCGGATTGCGTTGGCGAAGCGGTAACCCAGGAACTGGCGGCGCTGGAAAACGGGCAAGTGGCTCTTTTGGAAAACCTCCGCTTCCACGCTGAAGAAGAAGCCAACGCGCCGGAATTCGCCCGTCAGCTGGCGAATAACGCCGACTTGTACGTTAACGACGCCTTTGGCACCGCCCACCGGGCCCACGCCTCCACGGAAGGGGTCACCCAGTATCTTTCCCCCTCGGTGGCGGGTTATTTGATCGAAAAAGAATTGCAGTTTCTCCAAAGCGCCATTGAAGAACCTAAACGCCCCCTCGCGGCCATCGTGGGCGGCTCTAAAGTCTCTAGCAAAATTGGCGTCATTGAAACCCTGCTGGAAAAATGCGACAAACTGATCATCGGCGGCGGCATGATTTTCACCTTCTACAAAGCTCGGGGCCTCAGCGTCGGCAAGTCCCTGGTGGAAGAAGATAAACTGGCGCTAGCCAAAGAATTAGAAGCTAAGGCCAAGGAAAAAGGCGTGGAACTCCTGCTCCCCACCGATGTGGTGGTCGCGGACGCCTTCGCTCCCGACGCTCAGGCGCAAACCGTGAGCATCGACGCCATTCCCGACGGTTGGATGGGTCTGGATATCGGCCCCGACGCCGTTAAAGTCTTCCAAGACGCCTTAGCCGATTGCCAAACCGTGATCTGGAACGGCCCCATGGGCGTCTTCGAGTTCGATAAATTCGCGGTGGGCACCGAAGCCATCGCCCACAGTTTAGCGGCGCTCACCGCCAAAGGCGCCACCACCATCATCGGCGGCGGCGATTCCGTGGCCGCGGTGGAAAAAGTGGGCGTGGCCGAGCAAATGAGCCATATTTCCACCGGCGGCGGCGCCAGCTTAGAACTGCTAGAAGGCAAAGTTCTGCCCGGCATCGCGGCGCTGGACGAAGCCTAGGGTTCGCCATCTCTCTTTAGCGCCGGGGGGCGATGATTCCCCCGGCGAAAACCCTATTCCCTAAACCGTCATCTGATAGGGGCTAGTTAGGCGCTGGAGTTGCTGAACCAAGAGGCTCAGGAACAGACCCACGTCCGTCACCACCCCGACGGATTCCACGGAACCCCGGTCGCTCAGTTTCGTTACCACGGCGGGGTTAATATCGACGCAAACCATTTTCACCCCCGCGGGCGTCATATTCCCCACGCCGATGGAATGGAGCATGCTGGAGAGCATCAAAATCATGTCGGCTCCTTGAATGAGTTCGGAGTAACGAGACTGCGCTTTAATTAAATCCATCTCCGTGTCCGGTAGAGGCCCGTCGTCCCGGATGGAACCCGCTAAACAGTAGGGGACTTCATTTTTGACGCATTCGTACATCACCCCCTGGGTCAAAAAGCCCTGCTCCACGGCCGCTTGAATGCCCCCCAGGCGCCGAATCTGGTTAATCACCTTAAGGTGGTGACGGTGCCCCCCCCGCACCGGAATGCCCCGTTGCATATCCACCCCGAGGGACGTGCCCATGAGCGCCTGCTCCATGTCGTGGACGGCGATGGCGTTGCCCCCCAGGAGGGCGCGGACGTAACCCTCCCGGATTAAATGGGAAAGGTGCTGAGCGCCGCCGGTGTGAATGACCACAGGCCCGGCGGTGACGACAATTTTGCCCCCCTGATCCCGGATCTGGCGCATTTCCCAGGCGACCTGTTCCACCAGCAGTTCCACCCGGCGCTCGCTGGAGACCCCGGAGGCCATGAAGGCGAATTCCTTGTTTTCCTTGCGGGCGCCTTCGTGGGAGTCCACTTTCTTAATGGTGCGGATACCGTCCACCCCCACCATGACCCGGTCGCCCACTTGCAGATCCCGCAGAAGCTTGCACTCCGCCGTCGGCCCCGCTTCGCCCTGGGCGACGACAATGGCCGCGTCCATGCGTTGGTTTTGCACCCTGACCCACTCGCAGTCGACCCGCACTTCCGTGGGATAGATGGTGCTGACGTAAAAATCGTCCGGCGCCACCCCGGCTTGGGACACGACTTCCGTATTAATATCGCAGACTTCCTGGGGCGGCGGCACGGCGCCGAGATCAATCAGCAGGGTCATGATCTCTTCCATGATTTCATGGGACGGCGCCGAGACTCGCACTTCGGCGCTGGAAGTGCTGTTGCGCTCCACCCCGAGGTTAAAGTTCATCACCCGGAAACTGCCGCTGTTTTCGACGATCAGATCCAGGGCTTGGTTGAGCAAACCGGCGTCCAGCAGGTGCCCTTCCATGCGCACCACCCGGCTTTCGATGGAGACGTTGGCGTGAACTGTTTCCAGGATCGGCTCCGTCACCCGCAGGGTTAAACACTTGGCGGCGCCGCCGGCCTTGAGAAACTCGCTCAGGGGCGTTTCCACCACCTCGAACCCCGCGGCGCCGAGGCGATCTTTGAGATCTTGGCTCACCTGGTTCATAATCACGGTCTGGTTGATATTGACCGCGTTGCAGGCGAACTTGACCGCGTCCGGCTCCGCCACAATGATCCGTTTTGCCGCCGGAATCCGCATTTCAATCAAGCGGTTGGAGTAGGAGTCGAAGGCCGGGGGATAGTAGAGGAGATAGCCGCCGGAGAGGGGACAAAAACAAGTGTCTAGGTGGTAAAACCGCTCGTCAATCAGGCGCAGGGACACCACCTCCGTGTCTAGCCATTCAGCGATATAGGGGTGGGAATCCAACTCCGAGCGGAAACCGTAGCCCGCCCAGAGCCAGCGCCCCTCCCGGTCAAAGAGGGCGTCCCCGGCGCCTTCAAAGGGCAGATCCGGCGGCAGTTCGTAAACGGTGAAGCCGTTGCCCTCGAACCAGGCTTTAAAGTAGGGTTCCTCTCCCTGGCGCTCTTTATGGAAAAAGCGACTGAGGACGACGTTACTGCCTAGGACTAAACCGGCGTTGGCGGTGAAGACCATATCGGGCCAGCCTTTAGCCGGCTCCACCAACTCGACCATGGCCCGCTCTTTAATAACGTAATATAATTTCCGCCACTGCTCCACCGCCCGTTCTCGGGAGGATTTATGGATATTGCCCTCCATCCAAGGATTAATCACATAATCCACGTCGTAGTGGTCAGGGGCGCACATGAGAATACGAATCGAGTCAGCCATAGGAAGTTCTGAAGAGCCGGGGCAGGAATAAGGGTTAGGGGCGGAAGTCAAACCAACCCCAAACCTTAGCATAGCGAGGGCCTCCCTAGCGAACCGTTGTCAGCGAACCTTTTAACGCCGGGGTTTTGGTCTAAGACTCCAGAGCGTCTTGTCGCCCTAGGGCGTAAACCGCGCCGATAATAACCGCCATAATTCCAAGGCTGAGGGCCCAGTTGTGACCCAGACCGATTTCCACAAGCCAATTACAGCCTAAGGCTAAGACGAAAAAGGGCAAGATACTGACCAGGGAGGCGTAAAACAAATTCTGGGGCTCCCGGGCCGGACGAGTGCGCTCAAACTCTTCCTCTGAGGTGTAGAGGGAGCGCTCGGCGAAGTTAAACCAAGCTTGCAGGCGCTCAATCAGCCAGAGCTTGAGTTTTCCAAGACTAAGGTATAATCCCAAAGACCAAAGGCAAACGCTAGCGAGGCTAACGGTATTGACGGAAATATCGAAGGGAATCCAGTCTAGGAGCATGGGGTTGTTCAAGGAAGGTTTAAATATCTTAACCATTCCGGCACCGAACCTCATTGAAGTCGGTGCTTTGTTCTTTTAATCGTTTTAGGGATTGTAAGTTGATATAATTTACTTTGCTTTAAGGTGTTGGCAAATGGGTAAGCCTAGTGAGCTATAATATTAATTTTTTGATTTTCGAGCAATTAGGCTCGGCGCTAGTTCTGCTCCCCTGGCGACAGATTATCAGGATCTACCCCCAAAGAACGAAGATAAGCCGCCAACTGACGGGCCTGTTCTTCCGCCGTCTCCGCCCGTCGGCGCTGTTCCTCCGCCCGGCGCTGTTCTTGCTCGGCTCGTCGGCGCTGGTCTTCCAAAGCCTGTTGGGTCAATTCCGCCCGCAGTTGTTCCCGTCGTAATTCCTGACGACTGACTTCCGGCAACCCATAGGTTTCCCCCGCTTCGTTAAACCAGGCTAACCATTCCCGCTCAATTCCGCCAAAGGTTTCGGTTAAACGCCCAATCCCTAAACCAATTTCCGGCAT
>WGLZ01000013.1 GCA_016471375.1 Cyanobacteria bacterium RI_101 | reverse complement strand
TTTTTTACAAAAAACCTCCAAAGCGTCCTGATAAGTCTCTCCAAACACTTCCGCCAGATAAGGTTTCAAACTTGGACTATCTTCCAACTCATAGCGGAGCAGTTGACGAAAATTCTGAACTTCTCCCCGCCAGTGATTTCGATTGGCAGACAATTCAGAGCGCCAATATTCTAGCTTAAGTAAATGCTCCAACAGTCGTTTTAAAAGACTGCGTACTTTTCTCTTGTCCCGACGACTCAAAGCCTCCACCTCCTCAATTAAATTTTCCCAATCTAAAGCGCCCAAATCCCGGCGCCGGAGTTGATCGACCGTTTCCAACACCCAGAGATTGTAATCCGTCTCATAGAGAGATTTATCTATTTTTCGGAGTTCAGCGACCATAACTTACCTAGAGAGCGAACTTAGAAGATATTTAATAAGGAGCAATTAGCCCCCGAAGTTTGGGAGACTTTGAGTCTGATTCCCCCCAGAATTGGGGGGCTAGGGGGGGCTTTTCAAGCAACTTTTTACTCCCCATATTCCGCCAAAAAAGCCGCAAAATCCCTTAAGGCTTCTCCGGTTTCCGGGGAATTTCTAAGCCGATGTTGTATTTCAAGAACAATCCATCGATTTTGGATTCTAGCTCGGCGAGTCGCTCGTTGTCTCTCTTGATCTGCTCGGTCTCGTTCTCGATCCGCTTTTTCTCGCTCCTCAACCGCTCTTTCTCTGTCCTCAGCTCGACGATTTCTCTCTCGGTTTCCAGCGTGCCACTCAAGGCCGAGATTAACCAGTAGAGACGCCGTCGCCAAACCGAAAACCAGGAGACTCCATTCAACGACGCTAAATCGGAAGACGGGGAAGGGGATGCTTTCTGAGTCGCCATAGAACCTCAACAGCGCCGCCGCCGCGTACAAAAACGTCGTCAGCGACTTGGGTAACACTTTCAACAAACTTATCATAGCTAAGTATCCGACAATCGGCGCTAGTCCTCCGCCGGCGCTGGTAACCAATCTTCATTCAAAACGCGCTCCAGATCCGCTATGGGAACGGAAGGAAAAACACTGAGAGGCAATTGAGACCGATCCGCCGCTAATCGGCGCCCCTTCTCATAACAGTCGCTCAGCTCCTCTGCTAAATAAGACTTCAAGCTAGGGCTATCCGCTAACTCTAACTGGATCAGTTGTCTAAAATTGCGAATCTCCCCCTCCCAATGCCCTTTATTTCGTAGATATTCCGAAGACCAATATCGAAGCTTCAGTAGATGCTCAAACAACTTAATCAACAAGCTTTTAAGTTTTTTCCTGTCCCGACGACTCAAAGCCTCCACCTCCTCAATTAAATTTTCCCAATCCAATGCGCCCAAATCCCGGCGCTGGAGTTTATCGACCATTTCCAACACCCAAAGATTGTAATCCGTCTCGTAGAGCGATTTATCTAGTTTTCGGAGTTCAGCGACCATAATTGACCTCGCTTTTGTTTATTCTCAAGCGCCGACATAACGCCCAGTTATTTTGCAGATAGCCGGGGTGGTGATTTTATCCTTGATTGCGAAGAGCTTGATTTACGAATCATCTACGACCGCTATAGGCATTCGTTGACGTGAACCATAATATCTCGCACTCCGTTAGTCAAGACTGATTCCCAAGGATCGCAGTTTAGCCTGCAACGCTTTTAACGCTAATTCCGCTTCAGCGGCCCGCCGGCGCTCTTGCTTAGCCTCCCGTTCCGCTTCAGCGGCCCGCCGGCGCTCCCGCTTAACCTCGGCTAATCCCTTAGCCACTTCGGTCTGGATCGCTTCCTGGGGAGTCGGTAGCAGAGAGCCTTCAATAGAAAAGTAGCGGAGTTGTTGATCTCGTATTCCGAGGAATAAACCCAAGACCTCGCTCCAGAGCCAACCCCGCTCATTGGCTTCAATGGGAGCGTATTGGTCAAGCTGGAGCCTAAAGCCGGCGAACTCGCCAGTCTCGGGGGAAAAGTAAAAATACTCAGGGGTGTGAAACCGTTCAGCGTAGAGGCGCCGTTTTAGATTCCGATCCACGCTGGCAGTGGAAGGGGAAAGCAGTTCAATAATCAAATCGGGATACTTGCCGTCCTCCTCCCAGACGACCCAGGAATTACGATGCCGGCGCTCGGTATTTTTAACCAAGAAAAAATCCGGGCCGCGAAACTCGCGATTTTTCAACTGCTGGCGGCTGAAGTAAACCGTAAGATTAGCCCCGATGAAAAAATCCTGTCGATCCTGCCAGGCCAATTCTAAACAGGCGACCAACAGCATTAACTGAAAATAGTGCAAAGAGCTTTCCATCTCGGGTTCATCGCTCAACAGTTGGCTGGCGTCAGGCATTTGAGCGTCTAGCTCTTGGGCGGTTATGGCGGCGGTCACGGATTTCACCTCACTGTTATAAACGGCGCCAGCGACTTGGGTAACACTTTCAACAGACTTAATCATAGCTAACTTTTGACAATCGGCGCTAGTCCTCCGCAGGATCGGGGAACCAAGCCTCCTCTAACGCCCGCTCTAGATCCAAGACGCAATCTTGAGTAAAAATACTACGAGATAAACCAGATTTTTGGCTCAAAATCTCCGCCGCGTCGCCATAAACCTCCAGAAAAATTTCGTCCAAGTAGGGACTTAGACTGGGGCTATCCTTTAATAAGCGCCGAATTTGAATCCGAAAATTGACAATTTCCCCCTTCCAATGATTTTCATTGCGCTTCCTTTCAGAGCGCCAATAAGCTATTTTTAATAAATGTTCAATTAATCGAGTTAATAAACTTGCTAACTTGCGCTTATCCCGCCGACTCAAATCCATCACCTCCTCAATTAAATTTTCCCAATCTAAATCGTCTAAATGCCGGCGCTGGAGTTTATCGACCATTTCCAACACCCAAAGATTGTAATCCGTCTCGTAGAGAGATTTATCTATTTTTCGGAGTTCAGCGACCATAGCTTACCTCGCTTTTGTTTATTCTCAAGCGCCGACATAACGCTCAGTTATTTTGTATAGACCCCATTATAAAACAAGCGCCGAAAAACCGAAACCCCAACCGGCGCTTAGTCCTCCAGGCTACCGGGAAACCAATCCTTGTCCAGCGCCTGCTCCAGGTTCGCAATGGGGGTTTCAGGAAAGGCGCTGAGAGGTAGAGATGAGCGTTTAGCCGCTATCTCCCGCCCATCCTGATAGCATTCTTGCCAAACTTCTTGTAGATAACGTTTCAGGCTAGGACTATCCGTTAACTCATCCTGAATTAGCTTACGAAAATTAGTAATTTCAGCCTCCCAATGACCTCGATTATTTTCAATTTCATTCTCCCAATAGGTCAATTTTAGTAAATGTTCAACCAATAGTCGCAACAAACTTTTCAGTTTCTTCTTATCGCGCCGACTCAAATCTATCACCTCCTCAATTAAATTTTCCCAATCTAAAGCGCCCAATTCCCGGCGCTGGAGTTTATCGACCGTTTCTAGCACCCAAAGATTGTAATCCGTCTCATAGAGAGATTTATCTATTTTTCGGAGTTCAGCGACCATAATTTCCCTAAATAGTTAAGTTTGCGCGTGGTTACTCCCCATATTCCGCCAAAAAAGCCGCAAAATCCCTTAAGGCTTCTCCGGTTTCCGGGGAACTTTCAAACCGATGTTGTATTTCAAGAACAATCCATCGATTTTGGATTCTAGCTCGGCGAGCCGCTCGTTGTCTCTCTTGATCTGCTCGGTCTCGTTCTTGATTCGCTTGGTCTCGTTCTCGATCCGCTTTTTCTCGCTCCTCAACCGCTCTTTCTCTGTCCTCAACTCGACGATTTCTCTCTCGGTTTCCAGCGTGCCACTCAAGGCCGAGATTAACCAGTAGAGACGCCGTCGCCAAACCGAAAACCAGGAGACTCCATTCAACGACGCTAAATCGGAAGACGGGGAAGGGGACGCTTTCTGAGTCGCCATAGAACCTCGACAGCGCCGCCGCGGCGTATAAAAACGTCGTCAGCGACTTGGGTAACACTTTCTACAGACTTATCATAGCTAAAGATCCGACCGCCCGGCGCTAGTCCTCCGCCGGCGCTGGTAACCAATCAGGATTCAGCGCTTCTTCGAGAGAGTAAGGACAACTTTCGGGAAAATGATTTAATCCTGTCTTTTTTTGCGCCGACTTGCGAGCTTTCTGATACGTCAAGTCAAGGATAGAAAGGCAGTAATTAGACAACGTTTGCGAACGAAGCAAAATTTCAAGTTCAGCTCTAAAATTGTCAATATCATCAGCCCAACCGCCTCGACAAATCTTTTCAGATTCCCAGAATTGATAAAGTAATAGGTGTTTCAGCAACTGCCGTAGATAAGATTCCACTTTATGGCGCTGTTCTCTACCCAAATCTACAACCTCCTCAATTAAATTTTCCAAATCCAACTCTGCAAAATTTTGGTCTAGTAGTTTCTGGACAGTTTCCAAAACCCAAAGATTATAATCTTCCTCATAAAGCGATTTATCGATTTTGCGAAATTCAACGACCATAACTTACCTCCTTACGATTCACTTGGGAGGCAGGATAACGCTAGGCTCTCCAAGATCTCCTGAATAGAATTCATTATAAGCCCAGCGCCGAAAAACCGAAACCCCAACCGGCGCTTATTCCTCCGGGCTAGGGGGAAACCAACTGTCATCTAGAACCTGCTCCAGGTCCGCAATGGGGGTTTCAGGAAAATGACTAAGGGGCAATTGCGACCGTTGCGCCGCCACCGCCCGGCCTTCTTCATAACAAGTGTCTAAAATACTAGCTAAATAACTCCGTAAACTAGGGCTATCTGCCAAATCATCTTTAATCTGTTGTCGAAAATTCAAAATTTCTCCCCGCCAATGCCCCTGATTATAAGTTAACTCAGAACGCCAGTAAGTAAGCTTGAGAAGATGCTCAAACAACAACCGTAAAAGACTTTTCAGTTTTTTCTTATCCCGCCGACTCAAAGCCTCCACCTCCTCAATTAAATTTTCCCAATCCAATGCGTCTAAATCCCGGCGCCGGAGTTTATCGACCGTTTCCAACACCCAGAGATTGTAATCCGTCTCGTAGAGAGATTTATCTAGTTTTCGGAGTTCAGCGACCATAACTTACCTCCTTATTATTGATTTGGGGGGTAGAGTAACAAAAAAACCTTGAATAAACCCCATTATAGTCCCAGCGCCGACAAACCGAAATCCCAACTGGAGCTAGTCCTCCGCCGGCGCTGGGAACCAATCAGGATTCAACGTTGTCTTGCGTAACATAAGATTGACTTTTTTGAAAAATAAAATTCAGCGCCGAAAATAGATTATCTAAATCTGAGAGGTTATAAAACTGAATATTTTTCTCAAAATTAGTATTGAATAGTTTTCCAAATTCCCAGATTTTTCCATTAGAAACAATGCCAAAAATTTCAACTTGAGAATTGATATTTAACTTTTGAGCTGTAATCATTTCAACAAGACATTGTCCCCAACCCTCCTCGAAATTATCCTTTTTAGCTTCCACCACGATTAAATAAGGCGCTTCCAAAATAATCTTGCCTCTAGGAGAGCGCCGAGCGACCATGTAATCAGGAATACCCGATAAATTATCGTCATACCTCAAAGGCTGATGACTCCAGACCAACAAATCATGGCGGTAGCTTTGCCAAACTTCTAGCAGAATAGGAGAAATAATATTTTCACAAATCGCATATTCCGAATTAAATACAATCCCCTCTCTCAAAACCAAATTAAGGCGCTGACGAAAATAGGAATTAATCTCTAAAGGGATTTCTTGGATAAAATTATTTTCCTGGTAAAAAATCGGGTAATCCTGGACGACCTCTCCAATACTTTTATAGGTGTTAAATGACATAGTCTCTATCCTGACTTCAGAAATTTCAATTCTATTGTTATTATAAACCGGCGCTGAGTCCTCCAAGCTGGCGGGAAACCAATTTTCATCCAAAGTCTGCTCTAAACTAGCGATAGGTTGCTCAGGAAAATTGCCGAGCAATAATCCAGAACTATCGCGGGCTAGCTCGCGACCATCTTGGTAACATTCATCAAAAATTTGTAACAAATAGGGTTTGAGACTGGGGCTATTTTTAAGTAAGCGCTTAATTTGAAGACGAAAATTACGAATTTCACGCCGCCAATGGTTTTGATTTCTTTCCTTTTCTGAGCGCCAATAGCCTAGCTTCAAGAGACGCTCCAGTAATCGAGTCAACAAACTCTCTAGCTTCTGTTTATCGCGCCGACTCAAATCCATCACCTCCTCAATCAAATTTTCCCAATCCAAAGCGCCCAATTCCCGGCGCTGGAGTTTATCGACCGTTTCCAGAACCCAGAGATTATAATCCGTCTCGTAGAGAGATTGATCTATTTTTCGGAGTTCAGCGACCATAATGTACCTAAACCCTTAAGTTTGCGCCTGATTACTCCCCATATTCCGCCAAAAAAGCCGCAAAATCCCTTAAGGCTTCTCCGGTTTCCGCGGAATTTCTAAGCCGATGTTGTATTTCAAGAACAATCCATCGATTTTGGACTCTAGCACGGCGAGCCGCTCGTTGTCTCTCTTGATCTGCTCGGTCTCGTTCTTGATCTGCTCGGTCTCGTTCCTGATCCGCTCGATTTCGTTCTCGATCGGCTTTTTCTCGCTCCTCAGCCGCTCTTTCTCGTTCCTGATTTGCTCGGTTTCCTTCCTCAGCCGCTCGGTTTCCTTCCTCAACTCGACAATTTCTCTCTCGGTTTCCAGCGTGCCACTCAAGGCCGAGATTAACCAGTAGAGACGCCGTCGCCAAACCGAAAACCAGGAGACTCCACTCAACGACGCTAAATCGGAAGACGGGGAAGGGGACGCTTTCTGAGTCGCCATAAAACCTCAACAGCGCCGCCGCCGCGTATAAAAACGTCGTCAGCGACTTGGGTAACACTTTCAACAGACTTATCATAGCTAAAGTCCGACGGGAAACCAATCAGGATGGTTCTCTGGGAATCGCGCTGAATAGCTCCTTCTACGGCGCCGTTAGCTCAAAATTTTCGGCGAAACTCCGACGGGTTAGGGGTTGATCCACCATTAAGCCTTCTCCCCCCAAGGCGTCTAGGGGTTGACCCGCCACCTGAAGCCAGAGGGGCGCGTCGGGGTCGCTTTGGGTGGCGGTGTAGAGGATTTGCCCCAGACGAGCGATCTGACTGGAACTGCCGCCGCCGCCGGTAAATTCCGGGGAAAGATTGACCTCAATGCCTTGGGGCGTCAAACGAGCGCCGAGGAGTTTAGTCTGGGTCGGCACGGCGCTGGCGAAACCGGGGGGAGGATTGAGGAGCGCCACCAGGCGATTTTGCAGGGCCGCTTCCGGGGTTAAGCCGGCGGGGAGGTTAATTTTTTGGGGAACTAACTGGCCGTCGGCGCCGAGGCCGTAGATGGCGGGGTCTTGGGCGGAAACCGACTGCTGTGTCTTCGAGGGCGGGGCTAGGGAGCGCAGGTTAAAACCGGCCCACCAGGCCAAACCGGTTCCCAGAGCTAGGACAATCAGCGCCCCGACACTAAAGCGCCGGAGCGCGCCAAAGGATTGATTTTCGCTATCCGCCATCGCGTCCCCCTGATTGGTACTGGAAAATATGCCACAATTTGGGGCGGCGTCCCCTCTTTTTTCCATTATGGCAGACTCTTCCGACAGGGATTTCGCGGCGCTGTCCCCCCAGCAAAAGCGCCGACGTTTAGGAGAATTAGCCGGGGTCTTCTTTCGTCTGGGAACCGTCGCCTTTGGGGGCCCCGCGGCCCACGTCGCCCTGATGAACCAAGAAATTGTGGAGCGGCGCCGGTGGCTGACCCAGGAAGAACTGCTGGATTTAATAGGTTTAGCGAATCTGATTCCGGGGCCCAATTCCACGGAACTGGCCATTCATATTGGCTACGCCAGGGGGAAGGACTGGGGTCTCTGGATTGCGGGCGCTTGTTTTATTCTCCCGGCCATGACCCTGGTCTGGATTTTAGCGGCGCTCTACGGCCAATACCAAACCCTGCCCCAGGTGGAGGGGGTTATGTACGGCGTTAAGCCCGTCATTATCGCCGTGATTCTACAGGCGCTCTGGAAGTTGGGACAGAAGGCCCTGAAAAATCGACTGACCTGGGGCGCGGCGCTGGCGGCGCTGGTCGGCTACTTCCTCGGCTGGTCGGAAATCGCCCTTTTGTTAGCCCTCGGCGTCGGGGTGATGCTCCTGGGTCAGGGCGTCAAAAAATGGGGGCAGATGGGATTTTTCCTACCCTTGCTTTTCGCCCAAACCGCCCCGACCTCCCCTCCCCTTCCCGGCGCCGGAACGGTCTTTCTCATTTTTCTCAAAATCGGCGCCGTTCTCTACGGGAGCGGTTACGTTCTCCTCGCTTTTTTACAACGGGAATTAGTCGAGCAAAACCAGTGGCTCACCCCCCAACAACTGTTAGACGCGGTGGCCATCGGCCAGTTCACGCCGGGCCCGGTTTTTACCACCGCCACTTTTGTCGGTTATCTCCTAGCAGGGAACGCCGGCGCCGTGGCGGGCACTATCGGTATCTTTCTGCCAGCCTTTATTCTCGTGCGTTTAACCCATCCCTGGGCCCCTCGCCTACGGAGTTCTCCCTGGTTAAGCGGGTTTCTGGACGGCGTTAACGCGGCGTCTTTAGGCTTAATGGCGGGAGTCAGTTTTACCCTCGCCCAAAGCGCCTGGGTCGATCCCCTAACGGTTTTGCTCACAATAACGGCGGGTCTGGCGCTCTGGCGCTGGCGGGTCAATTCCGCCTGGTTGGTGATTGCGGGCGGATTAATTGGACTGACCGCCGGCGGGCGCTTTTAACCCCAACCGCAAGGCGCGGCGCCCGTGGCATAATAAACCCTTGCCCCTTTGCCCCCATTCCCCCTAGCGCGATGCGACTCTCTCAGATGTTGTTGGTGACCCTCCGGGAAGATCCGGCGGACGCGGAAATTCCCAGCCATAAGCTCTTGGTGCGGGCCGGGTTTATTCGACGTCTGGGGAGCGGTATTTACGCCTATTTACCCCTGATGTGGCGGGTTCTGCAAAAAGTCTCCCAAATTGTGCGGGAGGAAATGAACGCGACCGGCGCTCAGGAATGTTTACTGCCCCAACTGCAACCGGCGGAACTCTGGCAGACCTCGGGGCGCTGGGACACCTACACCCAAGCTGAGGGGATTATGTTCGCCCTCCAAGACCGGGCGGGGCGGCAGTTGGGTCTGGGGCCCACCCACGAGGAGATTATTACCCAGATCGCCCAGGAGATGATCCGCTCCTATCGGCAGTTGCCGGTGAACCTCTATCAAATTCAAACCAAGTTCCGGGACGAGATTCGCCCCCGGTTTGGACTGATGCGGGGGCGGGAATTTATTATGAAGGACGCCTATTCTTTCCACGCCGACGAGGCCAGTCTGAAGGAAACCTACCAGGCGATGGATCAAGCTTACCGTCGTATTTTGACCCGGTGCGGTCTGGCTTTCCGGGCCGTGGAGGCGGATTCCGGCGCTATTGGCGGCTCCGGTTCCCAGGAATTTATGGTGCTGGCGGACGCCGGGGAGGACGAAGTGCTCTACTCGGAAACGGGAGACTACGGCGCCAATGTGGAAAAGGCGGTTTCTCTAGCCCCGGAGGCGGCGCCGTCTCCCTTTACGGTTTTGGAGAAAAAGCAAACGCCGGGTTGCGACACCATCGCCAGTTTAGAACAATACTGCTCCCCCACCGGCGTGGTTAAAAACGTGCTCTACGAAGCTATTTTTGATAATGGTCAGGGAGTTTTAGTTCTGGTCAGTATCCGGGGAGACCAGGCGGTTAACGAGGTTAAACTGACCAACGAGTTAACGAAACAAGCGCCGAATTATGGAGCCAAAACCCTTCTGAAATTAACCGTCCCCGACGCGGAGAGTCAGCAAAAATGGACTGCCCAACCCTTGCCCCTGGGTTACCTCGGCCCGGATTTAGCCGATAGCTATATCGCCCCTAAAAGCGGTTTTCACTCCCAATTTTTACGCCTGGCGGATCGAACCGTCGTTGACCTGCAAAATTTTGTCACCGGCGCCAATGAAATCGATTTCCACCGCTTCGGCGCCAATTGGGGAACCGATTTAAAATTGCCGGCGCTGACGGCGGATCTGCGTAAAGCCCAGGCGGGAGACCGGTTAATCGCCGATCCCAGTCAGACCCTCCAAAGCGCCCGGGGCATTGAAGTGGGGCATATTTTCCAACTGGGGACTAAGTATTCCCAAGCCCTCGGCGCCGTCTTTACGGACGAGGACGGCAAGGATAAACCCCTGGTCATGGGCTGTTACGGCATTGGCGTTTCCCGTCTAGCTCAAGCCGCCATCGAGCAGAGCTACGACGCGGACGGCATGATCTGGCCCGTCGCCATCGCTCCCTACGAAGTGGTCATTGTCATTCCCAATCTGAAGGACGCCCAACAGGTCGGCGCCGCCGAGGCGCTTTACCAATCCTTCCAAGAAGCCGGCGTAGATGTTCTCCTAGACGACCGGGAGGAGCGAGCGGGAGTCAAGTTCAAAGACGCCGATTTAATCGGCATTCCCTACCGGATTGTGACCGGCAAATCCCTGAAGGACGGTCAAGTGGAGGTGGTAGAGCGGGCGGCGAAAAAGACCCAGACTTTGCCCCTAGAAACGGCGGTCAAAACCTTACAGGATTGGATTGTCCAGGCGAAGGGGGTTTAAACTGTCCCTAACCTAGTCAAATCGCCCAGCCTCGAATAACTCCGTCTCGATCCCCCGCGATCAACAGATTTTGGTAAAAAACGAGGCGCTGGATACTGCTTGTGTGCCCCTGGAGCGTTTTGAATTTCTGGGCGTTGAGCAAGTCCCAAATATAAATGACGCCGTCCCGTCCCCCCGCGGCCAGGTAGCGACCGTCGCCGCTATAGGCCAAAGTATTAATGTAGGTATTATGCTTGAAGGCTGGCTTGAGTTGTTTCCCCGACGCCTGATGCCAGAGCCGCACGGAGCCGTCCCAACTGCCAGAAGCGATAAATTGACCGTCGGGGCTGAAGGCGACGCATTGAACATGGTGCTTATGTCCGGTTAGTTGCAGGACTTCCTGGCCGGAGTCCACCTCCCAGAGCCGCAGGGTTTGATCCTTACTCCCGGTGACCAAGAGACGATTATCGGCGCTAAAGGCGAGGCTGGTAACATGGTCGCTATGGCCTTTCAGGAGGCGCTGGGGCCGGTGCCCCAATAAAAATTGCCAGCGCTCGGTGAGTTCCCAGAGCCGGACAATCGTCTCCCAACCGGCGGAGGCGATGTATTGTTGATTGGGGCTGATGGCCGCGGCGCAAATCCAGCCTTCATGATTCGGGAAAGCCCGGGCGACGTTGCCGTAGGCGACGTCCCAAAGCCGTAGGGTTTTGTCCCACCCCCCGGAGAGGAGAAAACGCCCGTCGCCGCTGAAAGCTAGACTCGTGACTCGGTCTCGGTGTCCGGTTAAAGTATTAACCCGTTTGCCTGTGGGTCGATTCCAAAGTTGAATTTCTCCGGTCTGGGCGCTGGAGGCGATGAGCGCCCCGTCGGCGCTACAGGCCAGCGCCGAGAGCCAGTTCCCATGGCGTTTGAGTTGCCCCTGTTCCCATTCCGTTTCCGCGTCCCAAAATCGGATGGCGTCGTCGTACCCCCCGGAGACCACCCGGGGATAATCGGGGGCGAAGTCGGCGGCGACGACCCGGTTGTCGTGACCCCGCAAGCGCCGAATTTCCTTGCTCGCTTGTAGATCCCAAATCCGCAGAGATTTATCGTTCAGGTGAGCGCCGGAGAGTAAATAGCGACCGTCAAGGCTGAAGGCTAGGGTTTCCACCCAATCCAAATGTCCCTTAAGGCGCTCCCCCGGTTGCCCGGAGGGTAGAGTCCATAGCTGGATGGTGCGGTCGCGACTGCCGCTGGCCAAGACGTCGCTCTGGGGATTAAAGACAAGACAGTCTATCGCTTCCTGATGACCCTGCAAACATAACGCTTCTTGTCCCGCCGGGCGCTCCCAAAGCCAAATTTGCCCATAGTGGTCCCCCGCGGCTAGATAGCGCCCATTGGGACTCAGCGTCGCCACAGAGAGGGCGCCCTGGGAGCGTTGAAAAGATTCTAAACATTGCCCCGAAAGCAGATCCCAAACTAGAACCTCTTCCTGACCTTGCCCGCAACAGGCCAAATGATTCTCGGCGCTGACGCTGAGGCTGGCGATGGGCCCCGCTAAACCTTGAAATTGTTGGATGAATTTGCCGGTGGCTAGACTCCAGACATAGACCGAGGCTCGATAGCTGGCGATTAAATATTTTTGATTCAAGCTGACCAGGCCTCGGTCAATGGGGGCGTCAATTTCCCAGAGAACATTGCCCGTATTGACGTCAAACAAGGCGGCTCCCCCCGCGGAAATGGTCAGGACAAGGGCGGGGGAAAGTCCCGCCACCTGTCGGAGCGCCCCCCGACCTAGGCGGAGTTGGCAGCGAGATTGGGCCAATTCGGGGTGTAGAAAATAACCCCGCAGGGATTTGACGCTCTGTTTAATGAGGGGTTCTTCCGCGGTCAGACGGCGCCGTTGATTGGGCGCGGACCACCAGGCTTGAACGCTGGCCGGGCGCTCTTCTCGGCGGAGTTTCAGCGCCGAAAGCGCTAAATAATCCCAGGGGGGAATCAACTCCTCCGGGCGCCAGGTATCCCCCTCCGCCAAGCGCTCCAGCGCCGGGGGCGGTAGTTTGCCCGTGATTAATTGGTGAATCAGCATTCCCAATTCAAACAAATCGCTTTCCGGGCCTAGGGTTCCCCCCGTCATTAGCTCCGGGGGCGCGTAACTTTCCGTAAAGAGGCGAGTTTCCCGGCGCTGGGCGTCCCGAGCTTGTTTAGCGGCGCCGAAGTCGATGAGATGAACGCGATTATCGGGGGTGAGAATCAGATTCTCCGGCTTCAAATCCAGATGATAGACGTCCTCTTGGTGAAGCGCCGTCAGAGCGGAGACCAACTGCTCGACGATGGTTTCCACCCTGGGCAGGGGCAAACGGCGGTTGGGTTGATTTTTAAGAATGCGGGACAGGGGCGCGCCCTCGATCAACTCCATCACCATGTAGGCCGTTTCCCGCTCTTCAAAGAGGTCGTAGACCCGGACGATATTGGGGTGGTCTAAACGGGCTAGAATTTGCCCTTCATTGCGAAAACGGTGCAGAGCCCGCTGGAAAGAATACTGATGTTGCTCTAGGACGCTGACGCTTTGATCGCGTTGGTCGCGGATCACAAATTCCGTCGGGTAGAACTCCTTAATCGCAAAGGTTTCCTGCAAGATCCCGTGGCGGGCTCGGTAAGTGACGCCAAAACTCCCCCGACCAATGGCGTAATCCACACAGTAGGTGTCTCCCCGCAACCCCGTCCCCGCCGGTAAGACGTCTCGCAAGAGGGAGGGAAGATGGATTTTACAGCGGGGACAATAGTCTGTATCCGGCGGCAGATTGTCATAATGACAGTTCAAACATTGCATAGCGACAGTCTCAAGACGCAAGAACCGGAAGGAGAATTTCCCTTTATCCCCGTCTTAGGCGCTCAAGGCTTTGAGGGCGTTAACGAGTCCCTGAAGATGGGAAGGTTGATGGCGGGTCATCAAAGACAAGCGAAGGCGACTGGTGGGAACGGTGGGGGGCCGGATAGCCGGGGCAAAGAAGCCCAATTCCCGCAGATTTTGGGACATTGCTAAGGCGCTCTGGGCATTCGGCAAGCCTATTCCTAGGATAGGGGACTGGGAGGGGAGTCGCGCCAAGGGTAGAGCGGTTAATTTTTCCCGCAAAAAACGGACGTTATCCCACAATTTTCCCAGATGTTCCGGCTCGGTTTGGATAATCTCGACGGCGGCCAGCGCCGCGGCCAGATTGGCGGGAGCTAAGGCGGTACTGTAAACCCAAGTGGCGGCCCGGTTCCGTAAAAATTCGATCCATTCCCGGCGCCCGGCGACGTAACCGCCTAAACTGCCCAGGGCTTTACTGAGGGTGCCCATTTGCAGAAACTGCGGCACGGTAAAACCCTGGCCTTGAAAATAGTCCCGACTCCCGGCGCCGGCGGGCCCCAAAACGCCGGTGGCGTGGGCGTCGTCGACGAGCGCCATGGCGCGGTAATGTTCAGCCAAATCCAGCAATTCTGGTAAAGGACAAATATCCCCGTCCATGCTAAAAACGCCGTCGCTGAGAATTAAACAGCGCCGGGCTTGGGCTCGATATTTTTCTAATAAATCCGACAGCGCCGCCATATCGAGATGGGGATAGGCGCAAACTTTGGCCCCGCTCAGTTGGGCGCCGCGCTTGAGACTAGAATGATTATACTCATCGGCTAGGATTAGGTCTCTAGGGCCGACTAGGGCCAAAACCGTCCCCACATTCGCTAAATAACCAGAGCTAAAAACCAGCGCCGCCTCCGCGCCTTTCCAGCGGGCTAGTTTCTCCTCTAACTCCGCCTGGAGAGGGCCGTAGCCGCTCAGGAGAGGGGAGCCGGAACTACCGGTTCCCCAGATTTCTAGGGCGCGTTGGGCCGCGGCCTTGAGCCGCGGGTCCTGGGTTAATCCTAAGTAATCGTTACTGGCGAAATTGACCAACCGGCGCCCCTCTAGGCGGATTTCCGGCCCCGAAGGACTTTCCAGCGGTTGAGGGGAGCGATACCAATGGGCTTGGCGGAGAGTGGTTAAGGACTCTGTTAACCAATGGTAGGGATCGGTCATTAGGGATAACCCAAGGAAGGAACTACATCATCCCCATGCCGCCCATACCGCCCATGCCGCCCATACCCCCCATATCGGGAGCGGCCGGCGCCGGAGGTTGGGGTTTTTCCACCACCAAGGCTTCCGTGGTTAAGACCATGCCGGCGATGGAGGCGGCGTTTTGCAGCGCCGAGCGCACCACTTTAGCGGGGTCGATAATCCCGGCGGCGATCAGGTCTTCCAGTTGTCCCGTCAGGGCGTTGTAGCCCAGATTATCGGCGCTTTCTTTCACTTTTTCGACGATGACGGCGCCTTCCACCCCGGCGTTATGGGCCAGTTGGAAGAGCGGCGCTTCGAGGGCTTTGGCGATCAGAGCCGCGGCCACTTTTTCTTCGTCGTTGCTCAGTTGGCTTTGGAAAGCGGGGATTTTGGCGGCCAGGCGAATCAGGGTGGCGCCGCCGCCGGGGACAATGCCTTCCTCCACCGCGGCTTTGGTGGCGTTCAGGGCGTCTTCAATGCGGAGTTTGCGGTCTTTGAGTTCCGTTTCCGTGGCGGCGCCGACTTTGATCACGGCCACCCCCCCGGCTAGTTTGGCGATCCGTTCCTGAATTTTTTCAGAATCGTACTCGGAGTCGGTTTCCGCCAGTTGTTGCTTGAGTTGAGCCACCCGTTTCTGAACCGCGGCGGAGGCCCGTTTATCGGCGCCGGCCACAATGACGGTGTTGTCTTTTTCGAGGGTGACTTTCACCGCTTGCCCCAGTTGGTCGAGGCTAACGCTATCCAAGCTCAGACCCACTTCTTCGGAAATGAGACTGCCGCCGGTAAGGACAGCGATATCCTCTAACATCGCTTTGCGGCGGTCGCCAAAGGCCGGCGCTTTGATGGCGGCCACATTGAGCACGCCCCGGGCTTTATTGACCACGAGGGTCGCCAGGGCTTCCCCGTCCACGTCCTCGGCGATGATTAAGAGGGGCCGACCGCTCCGGGCCACCGTTTCTAGAACCGGAACCAGATCGGCGATGGCGCTGATTTTTTTATCGGTGATGAGAATATAGGGGTTCTCAAAATCGACAACTTGGCGCTCCTGGTCGGTGATGAAATAGGGGGAAATATAGCCCCGGTCGATGGCCATCCCTTCCACCACTTCCAGCTCGGTATTGAGGGATTTGGACTCTTCCACGGTGATGACGCCGTCTTTGGTGACTTTATCCATGGCGTCGGCGATCATCCGCCCCACTTCCGGGTCGCCCCCCGCCGAAACCGCGGCCACCTGGGCGATGGCGTCCCCTTCCACGGGTTTGGCTAGGGTTTGGATTTCCTCCACCAGAAAGGCGACGATTTTATCAATGCCCCGCCGCAGGGCCACGGGATTAGCGCCGGCGGTGACGTTCCGCAGACCTTCCCGGATGAGCGCCTGGGCGATGATGGTGGCGGTGGTGGTGCCGTCTCCGGCGATTTCCTTGGTTTTGGAGGCGACTTCCTGGATTAGGCGAGCGCCGGCGTTTTCTTCGGGGTTGGAAAGTTCGATTTCTTTGGCGACGGTGATGCCGTCATTGACGATTTGGGGAGCGCCGTAGGCCTTCTCCAGGAGGACGTTGCGACCCTTGGGGCCGAGGGTGATGCGCACCGCGTCCGCCAGGGTGTTGATCCCCGCTTCGAGGGAGCGGCGGGACTCGTCTTTGAAGGAAATAATTTTTGCCATAGGGATTACTGTAACCGTTGAGACCATTAAGCACTTTAGCAGTCTTGGCGTGAGAGCGCTAAGTCCCCCAAGGTTCGGTTTTCCCTAGCGCCGGGCAAGGGTCTTTTGGTTTTTAAGTCTTGAAGGCTTCCCAGGAAACCGACCTGTTTAAACCAGGCGGACCCTAAAACATAATCATGCCGCCGTCCACGTTGAAGGTTTGTCCCGTAATATAAGCCGCCGCCGGATCAGTGGCTAAAAAGCGGATCATCCCCGCGACCTCCTCCGGTTGGCCGTAGCGCCCCAAGGGAATAGACGCCAAAATCGGCTCCGCCTTGAGATCCTGAGTCATATCCGTGGCGATAAAACCCGGCGCCACGGCGTTCACCGTTATCCCTCGACTGGCCAACTCCCGGGCCGCGGTTTTAGTAAAACCCACCACCCCGGCCTTCGCGGCGCTGTAGTTAGCTTGACCGGGATTTCCCCCTAGACCCGCTACAGAGGTGATATTGATAATCCGGCCGCTCTTTTGCTTGAGCATCACCTTGGATGCGGCCTTAGCGCAAAGAAAGACTCCCGTTAAATTCAGATCGATGACCGCCTGCCAATCCTCCAACTTCATCCGTAATAACAGACCGTCCCGGGTAATGCCGGCGTTGTTGACTAAAATATCGATCCGTCCCCATTGATCTAAAGTTTTAGCGAATAAGGCGTCCACCGCCTCGTTTTGGGAGACGTCCCCCTGGAGCGCCAGCGCCGTTCCGCCCCCCTGATTAATGTCCGCCGCTAAGGCCTCCGCCGCGGCGCCGGATTGGGCGTAGTTGACGACGACTTTAACCCCCGTCGCCGCCAAGGCTAAGGCCGTCGCCCGACCAATGCCCCGGGAGGCCCCGGTAATAATCGCCACTTGCTCTGCTAGCGCCGTCATAGTTATTCACTCTCCTAGGTTTAACGGGACAATCTTTCCATTTTAAGGGAAGAGACCCCCTAGTCCCTAGTCAAAAATGACGGTGCGATTGCCGTAGGCTAAAACCCGATTTTCCAAATGGAGATAGACCGCTTTCGACAGCGCCGCCCGCTCCGCGTCCCGGCCCTTACGAACGAGATCCCCCACGGAGTCCCGGTGACTGACGGGAATCACCTCCTGGGTAATAATGGGGCCCGCGTCCAATTCCTCGGTCACGTAATGGGCCGTGGCGCCGATGAGTTTGACGCCTCGTTCATAAGCCCGCTGGTAGGGATTCGCCCCCGGAAAGGCCGGCAGGAAAGAATGGTGAATATTAATAACGCGGGGGAAGCGGGCGATAAACTCGGCGCTTAACACCTGCATGTATTTGGCTAAAATCACGCCGTCGATTTGGTACTCCGATAGCAGTTCCAATTCCCGCTCCTCCTGTTGGGCTTTAGTGGCCGGAGTAATGGGAAGATGATAAAAATCAACGTCGTACTGTCGGGCCAGACCCTCCAGCTCGGGATGGTTGCTAATAATCAGAGGAATCTCCGCCCGCAACTCCCCCGCTTGCCGGCGCCAGAGCAGATCCAGCAAGCAGTGATTTTGCTTACCGACCCAAATCGATAACCGGCGGCGCTGGTCGGAGAAAGAGAGTTGCCAGGCGGCGTCCAGTTCCTCCGCTAACCGAGAAAAAGCAGGGCCAATGGACTCCCGAGGGAGAAGAAAGCCCTCTAGCTCCCATTCCAAACGGGAGAGAAAACAGTTGCGGACTTGATCTCGGTGGTGGTCGGCGTGGATAATATTGCCGTTATGAGACCAAATAAAGTTCGACAATCGGGCCACTAAGCCCCGAGCGTCGGGACAAGACACTAGGAGCGTGGCGGTGATCATAGAAAAAGACGAGGACTCCCAAAAAGGAAGCCGGGCCTAAACCGCGACGGCGGCGGCGGGAGTTTTTACCGGGACGGGGGGTTGGAATTCCCGGAGGCTGGGGAAGAGAAAATGGTTTTCCTCGACATACTGAGCGCCGAACAAACCCTTCTCCGCCCAGAAAAATCTGTCGGTGGTGTGCTCGTTTCGTTTTACAATGACCAGAGCCGGGGGGCAAATCCCTTGGGCTTGGATATATTTCCGAGCCGCCGTGACGGGCTTATCCTCTCCGCTCTCTATGTTAAATTGGGGGACAAGCTCCAGAATTTTGCGCCCTTCTTGGCGACGACGACTTTTCCGTTTACGTTTACGTGCCAACCCAGTTACCTCCTATTTCAGCGAGACGCTGTAATCCTAGTTACAAAAGCCGTGCCGATCATAGCCGATCTAGTCAGGAAACGCAAGAGAAAGGATGGCGCAACTTAAGCCGCCGCCGAAAGGGTCGAAAGCGCCGGAAAGAGCCTAGAGGTCTAGGTTTTCTCCCCTGGGAATACCGAGGAAGCCCGGTCTAGATCCTTAACAAAACTTATTTTTTCTTTACATTTGGTTAGGCGTTCCATGGCCGTTCCCCTTGAGTATGTCCCCAGCCCGGAGCTAATGACCCTTTGTCAGTCGCAGATTCGGCTTTTGCAACAAACGGTGACGATGGATTGGGGCGGGCTGTATTTGACTCCGGCGCCGCTCCAGACGGGAGGAGAAACCGTCGTCACTCTAGGGGAATGGGGGACTCCCGATAGCGGGTTTACCAGCTTACCACGGGAGGGCGCCGACGCTCCAGAGCCAGAGTTATTCTCCTCTGCGCTGGCTAATCCTCTTCCCGCCAAGGTTCTAGCGGCGCCCCAGGAACGGGAACAGCCTTTGGTTTTGCCCCTCCTGCACCAGGAGCAGGTTCTCGGTTTATTGGTGACCCAACGCTACGGCGCGGCTTGGCAAGAGGGAGAGCGCCGACAGTTGGAATTATTCGCCCAGACCTTAGCCATCGCCTGTCTTTGGGATTTGCGGCAGTTTCAACTCCGGCGGGGTTGGCGGTGGGAGCGCCAACGCTATCAACAAGCCCAGGAACAGTGGCGGGATCTGCTCCATCAGTTGAAAAACCCCCTGACGGCGCTCCGCACCTTCGGGAAACTTCTGCTCCGGCGCTGGTCTGGGGACGCGAAGCTTCAGAGTTTGGCGGAAGGTATCGAGCGGGAAGGGCAACACCTCCAGGAGTTATTGGAACGCTTTAGCGAGGAGCGGGATACGGACTTATCCACTGATTGGTCGATCGAGGCGCTGAGCGGCGCCGAGCCGCCCTTGCTCCTGCCCCAGGGGGCGTTGTCCCTGACCCCCCTGCGTTGGGAAGAGATTCTCCAGCCGATTTTATTAGCGGAGGGAGCCATTGCCCAGGAGAAAGCCATAACCCTTTCCTGTCAGCTAGACGGCCCTTTGCCGGCGGTTCTGGCCCATCCCCCCAGCTTGCGGGAAGTGTTGAGCAATATTTTGGATAACGCCCTCAAATACACGCCCTCCCAGGGGACGGTTACCCTTTCCCCCTGCGCCCATCCCCAAAACCCCGAACAGTGGCAGGGCTTGGCTATCGCCGATACCGGTTACGGCATTCCCTTAGCGGACCAGCCCCATATTTTCGAGCGGCGCTATCGGGGACAACAAGCGGAAGGAGATATTCCCGGCACGGGTCTGGGCTTGGCCATCGTCCAAGATTTAATGACCCGTATGGGGGGAGAACTGGAAGTTATCAGTCCAAACCCTGAAAGTCGGAATCCCGAGTGGCCGGGGAGCGTTTTTAGACTCTGGTTGTTGAAAGCGCGAGGTTAACCTCAAAAGCAAACGGCGAGGAGTTAAACTCCCCGCCGTCTTCGACAGGCTAAATGGCGTCAACCTATATTCCTAGCTCAGCGCCGCCTGACTGCGGTCGTAGGTGACCCGGAAGCTAGATTGGGGTTTGCCTTGGATCGTGCTCCAGTAGTTGTCTTCCACTTCCACGCCGATTTCCGCCGCCGCCCGATTCAACATGGACTGCTGACGGTTTTTGATCATTTGGTGATGACGCATCATCAGGGCCCGAGCTTGCTGTTGAGTAGACATAAATACCCTCCGATAGATTGCTTGAGATGAATGATTTACCCTCTTGATTTAGTTATAGCACGAAATTCTGTAACTTTCGCTACAAAATCTAAATCTTAACAATTCGTTACCGGAGCGTCAGGGGGTGGGTTCATTGGAACTCATAAGAGACTGGAAGAGTAACTGGAGCGCTAACAGAACCAGCCCCAGCGCCACAAAGGCAAAAATAAACGTCCCTAGCGCCGCCACGCCCAAAACAAGAGTCCTCACCGCCGCGGAGATCCGTTGGGCGATCGCGCTACTGGACAGCAGAGGCTTAGCGGCAAAGGAAACCGCGATGGCGGCGGTCAGCCGATATAGTCCCCAGGCGAAAGCGCCGGAAAGAACGGAGCCGGTTAAACAACGTAGAGGCGTGACAGCGGGTTTGAGTTCAGCTTCGGGGGGAGCGCTCATGGCAAGGGGAAAAGGGGACAAAATTGACGTTGATCAACTATAGTATCAATCCAGTTAGGGTTTAAATTAGGCGCCTCGATTCCCGTAGAAGCCTTAGCCCGCCCCCTAGGATAGTTTTCACGCATTACTGGATCTCCATGACCGCCGCCATCTCTCTGTTAATTGTCGAAGACGACCTGCGAGCGGCGAAGGATTTGGCCCAAAACCTGAAAAAACTGGGCTATCAGATTACGGCGGTGACCATTTCCGGTCGGGCGGCGCTGGCGGCCGCGGCCAACACGCCCCCCGATTTGGCGCTGGTGGATAATCGGCTCAAGGAAGACGAGGATGGTATAGAAACCGCTCGTTTGATTTATGAGAAGTATAAAATACCGGTTATTTTTCTGGCCTCAAAGGTGGACGAAGCTCTGCTGAACCAGGTCGAGACCTCCGGCGCTTACGCCTATTTCCTTAAACCGGCCCGGTTAGAGGAACTGAACGCCACCATTAAACTAGCTCTGCGCAAACACCGGGAAACCTTAGGCTCCAAAGGCGATCAGCGCCCGGACGGCGCCGCGGGACTGTTTGACGCCAACTATCTCAAAGTCGTTCTCAGCAAAGAAGAAGCTCGGGCCCGCAGGGGAGGCTATCCCGTGGGGGTAATCGCGGTGGCGGCGGATCAAATTAGTTTAATGAAAGACACCTATGGAACCGGAGTGGAGAGCTATATCTTGGGAGAAATCGGCAGTTTGCTCCAGCAAACGGTGCGCAATTCCGATCTCGTTTGCCATTACGACGAGACCACTTTGCTGGTTTTACTGCCGGAATGTTCCTTTGAAAAAACCCGCGCCATCGCCGAAGAAATCCGCGTCGCCAGTTATAAATTTCCGCTGTTCTACCAGTCTCAACAGTTGTGGAGCACCATTTCCCTCGGCGTGGCCTGCTACCGCAATCCCCAGTATCCCTTAGCGCAAATTGTGGAGGAAAGCGTCAAGGCGCTGGCGCTGGCGCAAACGGAGGGGCGCAATCGCGTAGCCGTGGCGCCGGAGGTCTTTCGGTTTTAAGTTTCCCCCCAGGGGCCGGCGCTTCCGCGGAAAACCGGCCTTCGACGTTCGGAGATTACCGCTCCTCGGAGCTTTGATTTCTTGAGTTTCGGCGTCATGCTAGAACTAGATTCCTCCCTAGCTCGGTTGGAGGCTCAATCCTAGACGCCTTAATTTCTGCCCCTGGGATGAACCCCTAGCCATAGTCCGTCGTCTATACTGACAATCCACGGATGAGAGCAACTGGAGTCTTCGCCGCTCCTATATTTTTAGTTTTTTCCCGGCGCCTGAGTCAGAAGGCGATTTTTTGGGAAACCTAACCCTAATGGCAGAGCTTCTGCTGGTTTTAAGGAGTCAGTCCCCGAATGCCTACCGCAAATCTCAATCCCGATCCTAAAGCCTTTATCTTCACCGCGGATATGGTGCGCTCCTATCTGCACGAAATCGGCCGCGTACCGCTACTGACCCATGAACAGGAAATTATTTACGGCAAACAAGTCCAGAAAATGATGGCCTGCCTAGAGACCCAAGAAACCCTACGGCGGGAACTGGGGGCCGAGCCGAGTCGGGAGCGTTGGGCCCAGGCGCTGGATCTGGCGCCGGAGCAGTTAGACCGCGTTTTAACTCAGGGGAAACGGGCCAAACAAAAAATGATCGAAGCCAATTTGCGGCTGGTGGTGGCCATCGCCAAAAAATACCAGAAACGCAATATGGAATTTTTGGATCTGATCCAGGAGGGAAGCCTGGGTTTGGAACGGGGCGTGGAAAAATTCGACCCCACCAAGGGCTATAAATTCTCCACCTACGCCTACTGGTGGATTCGCCAAGCCATTACCCGAGCTATCGCCCAACAGGCGCGCACTATTCGCTTGCCCATTCACATCACCGAAAAACTGAACAAAATCAAAAAAACCCAGCGGGAACTGTCCCAAAATCTGGGTCGTAGCGCCACCCCCGCCGAAGTGGCCGAGGCGCTGGAGTTGGAGCCGGCCCAAATCCGGGAATATCTCAGCCTCTCCCGCCAACCCATTTCCCTCGACGTGCGGGTGGGGGACAATCAGGATACGGAGCTTTCCGAACTGCTGGAGGACGACGGCATTTCCCCGGATCACTACCTGACCCAGGAGCTAATGCGCCAGGACTTGCAAAATCTGTTGGCGGAATTAACCCCCCAACAACAGGCGGTGCTGACCCTGCGCTTTGGGCTGGAGGACGGCAAGGAGCTTTCCCTCGCTAAAATCGGCCAGCGCCTGAATATCAGTCGGGAGCGGGTGCGCCAACTGGAGCATCAGGCCATGGCCCATCTCCGGCGCCAGCAGGGCAATATGGTGGAGTACTTAGCCGCCAGCTAAGGAAAGTCGGGCAAGGTTATCTCGTCCCAATCCTGAGATATTATTGGGTTTGTCTCCTTGCCTCGCCCTGTTATGGATATTTTACCGGCCATTGATCTCTTAGACGGAAAATGCGTTCGTCTTTACCAGGGCGACTACCAACAGTCCCAGGTTTTCTATGACAATCCCGTCTCCGCGGCCCGACTCTGGGCCGACCAGGGCGCCCAGGCGCTTCATTTAGTCGATTTGGACGGCGCTAAAGCCGGAGCGCCGCAGAATTTAGATGCGGTGGAAGCCATCGTCCGGGCCGTGGATATTCCCACTCAGTTGGGCGGCGGTCTGCGGAATAGAGAAAGTGTGGCGCAAGTCTTGGAGCGAGGCGTCCAACGGGTGATTTTAGGCACCGCCGCGGTGGAAGCGCCGGAATGGGTGGGGGAATTAAGCGCCGAATTTCCGGGGCGGATTTGGGTCGGATTGGACGCCCGCGATGGCAAAGTGGCCACTAGGGGCTGGTTGGAAACCTCGGCGCTGGAGGCGGTGGCGGTGGCCCAAGATATGGAAAAACGCGGCGCCGGCGGCATTATTTACACCGACATTAGCCGGGACGGCGCTTTAACGGGGCCGAATTTAGAGGCTCTCCGGGAACTGGCCAGCCAGGTGGATCTGCCGGTCGTCGCCTCCGGGGGGGTGAGTTCCGTTAGCGATTTACTCAGTCTTTTGGCGTTAGAATCCTTGGGCGTGACCGGAGTTATCATCGGTAAAGCCCTCTACACCGGCGCTATCGATCTGCCGGAGGCGCTTCGAGCGGTGGGGCCGGGGCGCTGGCAGGATGTGCCGCCCGCGGGAGACTATCCCCGCTATGCTTAATCCCATGCTTCTAGCCGCCGACATCGGGGGAACAAGCGCCCGGTTCCGCCTGTTGAGTCCCCAATTAGAGCGATTTTATTTTGAACAGGTTTATGTCAGTCGAGAGTTTGAGAGTCTGGCGGCGGTTTTAGCTCGGTTTTTAACCGACGCGGCCCAGTTCCTAGGCGCCTCTCCTCAAATCCAAAGCGCCGCTTTAGGGGTAGCCGGGCCGGTGGTGGATAATACCTGCGATTTGACCAATTTAGATTGGGCGCCGATTCAAGGAGAGGCGTTAGCTCGGAAGTTCGCGATTCCTCGGGTCACCCTGATCAACGACTTTACGGCCATCGGTTACGGCGTTGTCGGATTTCAACAAGACCCCCTGCCCTTAGGGTTAAAGCCCCAGGATTTAATCACCCTTCAAGAAGGCCATCCTCAAAAAAATACCCCCATCGCCCTCCTCGGCGCCGGGACGGGGATGGGTCAAGGTTTTTTGATTCCCCAGGGAGAAAAACAGTATCGAGTTTTTCCCAGCGAGGGCGGTCATACGGCCTTCGCTCCCCAAAGCCCGCTAGAATTTGCCTTAGTAACCGACCTGAAAGCGCAAGGCTTAACAACGGTCTCCGTGGAAGACGTGGTCTCCGGGGCGGGCATTGTTAACATTTACGGCTTTTTGCGGCGCCAATTCCCTCAGCAAGAAACAGAAGACTTAAAAGACCTTTACCGGCGCTGGCAAGCTTACCCCCCAGGGGGACCAAACCCCATTGACCTCGCCGCGGCGATCTCGGAACAGGCTTTAGCCGGAAACGACGCCTTATGTCTCAAAACCCTAGAGCTTTTTGTCTCCGCCTACGGCGCCGAAGCGGGGAACTGGGCGCTCAAACTGTTGGCTTTTGGAGGGGTTTACCTCGCCGGGGGTATCGCCGCTAAAATTCTGCCGCTTTTAACCGGCGGCGCTTTTCTGGACGCCTTTCGGGACAAAGGCAGTATGAGCCATCTCATGCCCCAATTTCCCGTCTATCTAATCCGCAATTCCCAAATCGGCCTCCTCGGCGCCGGGATTCGGGCCGCCCTCGGCCCAGACTAGAGGCAAGGTAATGGTAAAGGCGCTGCCGACGTCGACGCGACTTTCAAAGGTAATTTCTCCCCCTTGTAATTCCACATAGCGTTTAACAATACTTAATCCGAGTCCCGTGCCTTCGATAGTGCCCACATTGCTGGCCCGGCGAAAGGATTCAAACAGCGCCGCTTGATCCGCTTCGGGAATGCCGATGCCTTGATCCTGAACCGTCAGGATTAACCGCTCCGGCGCCCAGGTTAACGTTAAGGCGACGACGCTCCCCGCCGGGGAATATTTAATGGCGTTGCTGAGGAGATTGGAGAGGGCGTGCCGCAGAAGACGAGCGTCCAACAGCGCCAAGCCGCGACAGATTCCCTCTTCTCGCCAGCGCAAATCGTGATGTTGCCCCTGCCCATAGCGTAGTTCTTCCAAGAGTTCCTGGCAAAACTCCGTCACTAAGGTTGGCTCCGGGTGGAAGTCTAGGCGCCCGGATTCGGCCCGACTGAGACAAAGCACGTCTTCAATTAAGGCCTTGAGGCGGAAACCGGAGGTCTGGATATTTTGAATGTAGCGCTGTTGCTTGTCCGGGGAGAGGCGCTGTTGATAGCGCAGTAGGAGTTCGGCAAAGCCCAGAATGGACGTGAGGGGCGTTCTAAATTCATGGGAAACAATATCCACAAATTGCCCCTTGAGTTGGCTCAGTTCCCGCTCTTTTTCCAGCGCCTCTTGGATCTTGGCCTCCGCCCGTTGGCGCTCCCGCATATCCCGAATAATCCATTGCACCACCCGTTGATCGCCGTATTCAATCAAACTGGCGGTAATATCGCAACCAATGCTTTCCCCCGTTTGGGTGAGAATTTCCGAGTTCGACCAGACCAGATTTTTTTTTCGTAGAAGTTCCCGCCAAAAGTCCTGGGCTTCCGAGCGCCGGGAGGGAGCGATAAAGCTGAGTTGGGAAAGATTAAGCCAATTTTCCTGGGAGTAACCAGTCAGGCTAATGGCTTGATGATTGACTTCCAAAATATTTTGCTCAATATCCATCAAAATAATGGCGTCTCCGGCGTCTTCGACCAAAGCCCGATATTTTAACTCCTGATTTTTCAGAGCTAAATCAACTTGCTCCCGCTCAATCATTTCCCGCAGGAGGTGGGCGTTAGCGGCCTCTAGCTCTTGGGTTCTAGACTGAATTAGAGTTTCTAGTTGGTCGTTCAGGTTTTGGAGTTGAAATTCGGCTTCTTTGCGTTCGGTAATGTCAATAAACGTGACGATAATTTGTTGGAGTTCTCCGGCTTCGTTCAATTCAGGATAAGCGTTGATCCACGCCCACAACACCGCGTCTAAATCCGGTCGATAGACGCCCATTTCAAAATTGCGTAGGGGCTGATGGGTTTCCAAAACCTGATTAACAGGAAAGTCGGCGTTTTGGATCGGCTGGCCATCGCCGCGATAAAAGCGCCAAGCGGGATCGGTGTCGGATTTACCTAGCATTTCTCGCTCCCCTAGCCCCAAAAACTCCAGCGCGGCGGGATTGGCGTAGGTGACGCGGGTGTCGGGCCCGTGGACGACGACGCCGCTCTGGAGATTCTCCATCAAATGATGATATTTTTGCTCGTTTTCCTCTAACGATTCCGCTAGCGCCTTTTGCTCAGTAATATCCCGTAAAGAAACCAGATAAGCCGGCTCTTCTTCCCAGATAATTTCCCCTAGGGTCAGAATAGCGACTTTGAGTTCCTGAGCGGGAGTAATAATTTCAATTTCGGCGCCGTCGGTGGTGAGGGGATAACCCCAATCGGAGCCAATTAAATCCCCTTCGGGACGTCCAAACAGTTCGACGGCGCTGGCGTTAACGTATTGAATCAGACCCCCTTGGTCGAGAACGATGAGGGCGTTGCGGGTATGGGAGAGAATATTGTCCAGTTGGTTGCGACTTTGGCGGAGGGCTTCTTCGATTTTTTTGCGTTCCGTAATATCCCGACAGGTATAAAGATAACGACTCGCGCCGATGGCGACTTTTTTAATATTAATCAGTAAATCCCGAGATTGCCCCCAACGATCCTCAATCCGGCGCTCGCGGTTGACAATTTCTGAATAGCCATTGAGATCGCTGAGGTCAAGTTCTAGATCGCCTAAAAGCGCCTCAATATTGGTCAGATTTTCAATTTCTGCCTGAGTATAGCCAAAAATATGGTCGATATTGGGACAAATAAAGGTGAAATTCCCCGCCTCGTCCGTCATAAGCACGGCGTCGGAAATGGAGGCCAGGACTTGCTCTAGATGTTGTTGGCGTTGGAGTTGTTCTTCTAAGCGCCGGTTTTGACATTCCAAAGCCTGGGTTTTTTCTTGAACAATTTGTTCAAGATTATGGGTTAAATGATTTAACTGGTCTCTCACCCACTCGCATTCTGTAAATTGATGAATAAGCTGTTGCTTCTGTTGTTCTAGCTGAACAAAAACATTGACCTTGGAGAGTAAAATGCGGGGATGAACGGGTTTAATTAAATAATCGCAAGCGCCCAGTTCATAACCCGCTATAATGTCCGCCTCCGCGGGCTGAGAGCCTGTTAAAAAGACGATGGGCAAAGCCTTTCCCCGCTGGGTTTGCCGGATTCTTTGGGCGGTTTCTAATCCGTCCATCCCCGGCATCATTAAATCCAAAACGACTAATGTATAAAAATTTTGATCGACGGCCGCCAGCGCCGCTTTCCCGGAGGTCGCGGATTGGCACTCATAGCCCGCCGGGGATAAAATATCTTCTAGCAAGCGTAAGTTTTCCGGTTTGTCATCGACCAGTAATAATTGAGGAAGAGAAGTCCTGGACATAGCGGCTACGGTTCCCTAGGAGAGGTTTCCGAAGAGGTTGCTTAGCCAACGCCTAATTCCCTACGTAAATTCTCTTAAGTCCCTCTCAAAAAAGGGGGATTTTGAGGGTGGTTCCCAACTAAGGAAGCAGGGCGAGAGGGCGAAAGAGGAGGTTAAGAAAGAGTTTCTTGGGGTTGACCCTAGGAAAAAAGGTAGAGTAAGGTTGAAACGGCGCTCGCAGGCCCGTCTTTCTCCTATCTTAGGGGGAGTCTTAGTCTTTGGGGATACCCCAAGCGCCCTCTTCAGGATCAGGGCCTATGTTACACCGATTGATCATTGATTCGCCCTCCTTTAAACGGGTGATTCGTCTCCAAAATTCGTACTACTCTATCGGCCGCCATCCTAGCAATACTATTGTAATCCCTTCGCCCCAAATTTCCCGTAAACACGCCACCCTAGTCAAAAAAATCAATCCGAATCTAGAAATCAGTTTCCAGATTATTGACGGGGACCTGGAGGGTAACCGCAGTCGCAACGGCATTTGGATCAACGGGGAGTCTTTTCTAGAGCGAGAGCTGGAACATGGGGACGTGATTGGCTTCGCCGAAGACATTCAAGCTTTCTACCAAATCCTGACCACTTCTCTCGAAGAAGAACAGGCGCTAGCGGCCAGCCAGCGGGAAGGTTTTTTTGACTTAGCCGATCCCCTGCCCCAGGAGCAATGGGAAGCGACCCTGATCCACGACCCCAATTTCAAATCCCTGCCCCCGGAGCGCCTAGAGAAATTGGCGTCGATGATTGAATATAGCCCCTATCCTTTAGTAGAAATTGATTACTTTGGGCGTATTACCTATATCAATCTATCCGCTCAAGAAAAATTTCCGACTTTGATCGAAGAGTCTGTAGAGCATCCCTTACTCAAGGGATTAAACAGTAATTTACAAGAAGAGAAGAATTATTATATCCGGCGCCGGGAAGTGCAAGTTCAAGATAAATTCTACGAGCAACATCTTCACTATTTACCGGAAAATCAGTTTATTCGCAGTTATATTTTCGATATTACCGAGCGTAAAGTCGCCGAACAATCCCTCAATTATCAAGCCTTCCATGACCCGATTACGGATTTGCCCAACCGTTTTTTCTTCAAACAGGAGGTCTCCTGGGCGTTGACCCTCGCCCAGGAAAGAAATCACCAAATCGCCCTACTGTTCGTCGGCTTCCGGGACTTTGATTCCCTTAACGACGTTTTGGGCCACGCGCTAGTGGACGAAATGCTCTGTCAGGCGACGGAGCGCCTCAAGGCCCAGGTGCGGTTGGGGGACTGTCTCTGTCGTTGGCAGGGGAACGAGTTCGCCATTTTGTTAGCCACCTGCCAAGGGGTCAAGGAAGCGGAGGCTTTCGCCAAGCGCCTGCTGGCGGTGATCAAACGCCCCATTTTAATCCGGGAAAACCCCCTCTATCTCCAGGCCCACATCGGCGTCGCCCTTTACCCCGACCACGGCGATAACACCGAAACTCTCTTGATGAACGGCAACGCGGCGCTGAACGACCTTAAAAATCAGGCCTACCGTCCCTACGGCTTCTACGACCCTTCTCAGATCGCTAATAAGTTTACCCGCATTAGTCTGGAGCACGAACTCCACCGGGCGCTGGAGAGCGATCAATTTGTCCTCTACTATCAACCCCAGATTAATATCCGCACCGGCGCGATTTCCGGGGTAGAGGCCCTGCTCCGGTGGCGACACCCGAAGGAAGGGCTGGTTTCTCCGGCGAAATTTGTGCCGATCCTGGAAGCGAGTAATTTAATCGTTCCCGTAGGAGAATGGGTGCTTCGTAAAGCTTGCGAACACTTTCGGCGTTGGCAGGCCCTCGTCCCGACAGAGTTTCGCATTGCCATCAACCTCTCCCCCCGCCAGTTTCAGGAGGCGGATTTACTCCCCACCTTGGCGAGGGCGCTGGCGGAAGAAAATATTCCCCCCCAGCGGATTGAATTGGAAATCACCGAAAGTATCGTTATGCAGAATGTGGCCGCGGCCCGCCAACTTTTAGAGGCGTTTCGGGAGTTGGGGGTCTCTTTATCAATGGATGATTTTGGCACCGGCTATTCCTCCTTGGCTTATCTGAAACATTTTCCCTTTAATACCCTCAAAATCGACCGGGCTTTTATTCAAGATCTGCTCACCGACCCCGCCGACGAAGCCATTATCGGCGCCGTTTTAGTCCTGGGGCGGGGCTTTAATCTGAAGGTGGTGGCGGAAGGAGTGGAAACCGAGGCTCAAGCGCGGCGCCTACGGGGCTTAGGTTGCGACGAAATGCAGGGCTTTTGGTTTAGTCGGGCTATTCCCTTCGAGGAGATGACGGATTTTCTGCAAACGGCGCCGGGGCGCTTTGTCCTTCAGGAGCCTGAGAACCCCTCCTAAATTTGTTAGAATAACCCCGACTCTCTACCCTCCTCAACCCCTATGGAATTCTTTGGTTTGGTTTTCCTCGTCATCTTCGGCTCCGGTCTCTTCGGTTCCGTCAAAATCGTCAACGAAAAAAACGAGTATCTCGTGGAGCGCCTAGGGAGCTACAACAAAAAACTTAGCCCCGGTCTCAATTTTATTCTGCCCATTATGGACCGGGTAGTTTATAAAGGCACCATCCGAGAAAAGGTTTTAGATATCCCCCCCCAATCTTGCATTACCAAGGACAATGTTTCCATTACGGTGGACGCGGTGGTCTATTGGCGCATTGTCGATATGGAAAAAGCTTACTATAAAGTCGAAAATCTCCAATCGGCTATGGTGAACCTCGTCTTGACCCAAATTCGCTCGGAAGTGGGCAAGTTGGAGCTGGATCAGACCTTCACCGCCCGCACGGAAATTAATGAAACCCTCCTGCGAGATCTGGACATCGCCACCGATCCCTGGGGCGTGAAAGTAACCCGGGTGGAACTGCGGGACATCATGCCCTCCAAGGCGGTGCTGGAATCCATGGAATTGCAGATGGCGGCGGAGCGCAAAAAACGGGCCGCGATTTTAACCTCGGAAGGGCAACGGGACTCCGCCATTAACTCCGCCCAAGGGCAAGCGGAAGCGAGGGTTCTAGACGCGGAGGCGATGAAAAAGGCGGCGATCCTCAAGGCGGAGGCGGAGCAACAACAACGGGTTCTAGAAGCCAAGGGCACGGCGGAGGCCCTCGCTATCCTGACGGCGAAACTGGCGAACGAGCGCCGCGGGCGGGAGGCTCTGCAATTTATCCTGGCTCAGCAGTATTTACAAATGGCGACCGCCGTCGGTAATAGCGAAAGCGCCAAGGTGATGTTCCTCGATCCCCGCAATATTCTTTCTACCCTGGAGGGGGTGCGCTCCGTCGTCGGGACAGAACTGGAGGCCGCGGACGAGATCCAGGCGGCGCTGGAGAAAGTGGACTCCCATCGAGCGGGTTAGAGCGGTTTTGCCTAGGCGAGGAGTCAAAGACTTGACTATACTGAGGACTAGAATTGTAAACTTTTGTCACATCATCCGCCGGGTTTGGCTAGCCAATGCTCTCTAGTACCTCTCTCTTTGCGCCCGTTGAGTCAGACCTCCGCCTATTAACGGAAAATTTAAAACGGCTCATCAGCGCCCGTCATCCCATTCTCGGCGCCGCGGCGGAGCACTTATTTGAGGCGGGGGGGAAGCGTCTGCGGCCGGCCATTGTCCTGCTGGTTTCTAGAGCCACCCTGGGGGGAGAGGAACCGACGCCCCGCCATCGGCGCCTGGCGGAGATCACGGAAATGATCCACACCGCCAGTCTAGTCCACGACGACGTGGTGGACGAAGCGGCCCTGCGGCGCAACGCGCCCACGGTCAATAGTCTCTTTGACAATCGGATCGCCGTTTTGGCGGGGGACTTTCTCTTTGCTCAGTCCTCCTGGTATCTGGCTAATCTGGATAATTTACAGGTGGTGAAGCTCCTCTCAGAAGTGATTCGGGACTTCGCCGAAGGAGAGATTTTACAAAGCATCAACCGCTTCGACGTCGAGGTTTCCCTAGAGGTTTACCTCGACAAAAGTTATTACAAAACCGCTTCCTTAATCGCCAACAGCGCCAAAGCGGCGGCGGTCTTAAGCGACGTCTCCCTCGAAACCGCGGAAAAACTCTACCGCTACGGGCGGGATCTGGGGCTGGCTTTCCAAATTGTGGACGATATTCTAGACTTTACCTCCCCCACGGAAGTCCTCGGTAAACCCGCCGGCTCCGACCTCCTCAGCGGCAATATCACGGCGCCGGCGCTGTTCGCCCTGGAAGAGTTTCCGGGTTTGCGGGGCTTAATCGAGCGGGAATTCGCCGAAAACGGCGACATTGAGCAGGCGCTGGCGCTGGTGCGTCAAAGCGATGGCGTCCATCGAGCGAGGGAATTGGCCCAGAGCCACGGCAAGCGAGCCCTGCAATATCTGGATTGCCTCCAGCCTTCGGCGGCCAAGGATTCCCTGATCGACGTCGCGGACTATGTCCTCAGTCGTATTTATTAGGCGAATTAACGCTCAGACTCTAGAAATTGCCGTAGGCGCCAGAGACAGGCGGTTTGGGCTAGGTTGAGGGGCAGAAGGGAAATTCCCTCCAGGCGGGATTGCGCCCAGCCGTCCCCCCAACTCCATTCCTGAAACCCGTCCACCCCCCGACTCAGAAGCAGACGCAGGGCGTTATCGCTCAGGTAGTCCACCCGGTGCTCAATGGTCAGCAACCCTAAACCCGTCGTAAAAGTCAGCCCCTGGGTTAAACGCTCCGGCAGACCCAGCCCGAAATATTGGGGAGCTAACCATTGCCGCAATTGAGACGCGCGAGTCAGCGCCTGACCGACGGCGGCGCCGGGGGCGGGAACTTCCAGACGGAGGCAACTGCGCTGAAATCGTCCTAACATAGCGGTTATTCAGTGAACAGATATCAGGTATCAGATATCAGTGAACGGTTATTAGCGCCCATCGTAACCAAATAGCCCTCAAGTTGGCTAGGTCAAGCCCAGTCCATCCCCTGAAATCTGAAATCTGGTATCTGATATCTGAACTCTGTTAAAGGGGATTGGCGGCGGAGGGGCGCCGGTCGATGACCTGATCGATTAAACCGTACTCCTGGGCGTCCTCGGCGGACATGAAGAAGTCCCGCTCGGTGTCCTCGGCGATGCGGTCTAGGGGTTGTCCGGTATGGTTAGCCAGGTGTTGATTGAGCAGACCCTTGAGGTAAAGAATTTCCTTGGCTTGAATTTCAATGTCCGTGGCCTGACCCTGGGCGCCGCCCAGGGGTTGGTGAATCATAATGCGGGAGTTGGGGAGGCTCATGCGTTTGCCCTTGGCGCCGGCGCTGAGGAGAAAGGCGCCCATGCTGGCCGCTAGACCGATGCAGATGGTGCAAACATCGGGACGAACTTGGTTCATGGTGTCGAAGATTCCCAAACCGGCGGAAACGGAGCCGCCGGGGGAGTTGATGTAGAGGTAAATATCCTTTTCGGGATCTTCCGCTTCTAAAAAGAGGAGTTGGGCCACCACCAAATTGGCGCTTTCGTCCCGGACTTCCTGTCCCAAAAAGACAATGCGCTCCCGCAAGAGACGGGAGTAAATGTCAAAGGCGCGCTCGCCCCGACCTGAAGTTTCGATGACGGTAGGTATCATGGGCTATGTTTAACGGGAGAGTCCGAATCAAGGTGCGAGTTTAAATTCTACCAAAAACCGAGCGGCGCTTCGGGGGAATCACCGAAACGGGAGATCTTAAAAATCGCGAGGGGAATTTTTCTAGTAACCCGCTGGTAACTAGGTTGGGGGAGTCTGCTACAATTTCCTGGATTCTCATTGAGGTGGGCTAGAGTCGTGACGCGCGCAAGAATTGCACTGGATGCGATGGGGGGAGACCATGCCCCGGATGAAATTGTCGCCGGAGCCATCCGCGCGGGCGCCGAGTTGGCGGTGGAAATTTTATTGGTGGGAGACCGGGAGCAAATCCAAGCCTACCTGGCCCGGAATCCCGGCGACCACGGCAATTTGCAAATTATCGACGCCGAAGGGGTGGTGTCCATGGAGGAAGAACCCCTGACGGCGCTCCGGCGCAAGCCCCAGGCGTCTATCAATGTGGCCATGGGTTTAGTGAAAGAGGGGCGGGCCGACGCGGTGGTTTCCGCCGGTCATTCCGGGGCGGCTATGGCCGCGGCGCTGTTAAAGTTGGGGCGACTCAAGGGGATTGACCGGCCGGCCATCGGCACGGTGTTTCCGACCCTGCTGGCGGATAAATCGGTGATCCTCCTCGACGTCGGCGCCAACGTGGATTGCAAGCCCAAATATTTGGAGCAGTTCGCCCTCATGGGCGCCGTTTATAGCAAGTACGTCCTCGGCACCCCGGACCCCAAGGTGGGACTGCTCAATATTGGCGAAGAACCGACGAAGGGGAATGATTTAGCCCTGCAAACCTACCAGCGCCTAGAAGCCAACCCCAAGATTCCCTTTGTGGGCAACGCCGAAGGGCGAGACATCCTCTCCGGCAATTTTGACGTCGTTGTCTGCGACGGGTTTGTGGGCAACGTGGTTTTAAAATTCGCCGAAGCGGTGGGGGAAATTGTCCTCAATATTTTTAAAGAAGAACTGCCCCAAGGCTGGCGGGGTTTAGTCGGCTCCGCCATTTTGGCGCCGAACCTGAAGCGGATCAAGCAACGGATCGACCACGCCGAGCACGGCGGCGCCCTCTTGTTCGGAGTTGACGGCATCTGTATTATTAGCCACGGCAGTTCCAAAGCGCCGTCGGTGTTTAACGCCATCCGTCTCGCCCAGGAAGCCTACGATAACCGCGTCTCGGAGCGCATCAGCGCCTGGACGGCCAACTTAGCGGCGACGCCCGAGACCATACCCGGCGCTTAGCGTTAGGTTTCGCTGAATCCATTTAGGGGAGAGAACAGTTTGAATCATCCGCGTCAAGGAGTGTCCATTGTCGGTAGCGGCTCCGCCATCGTCTCCCAAACCCTTGCCAACGAGGCCCTGAGCCGTTTGGTGGAAACCTCCGACGACTGGATTCAGTCCCGCACGGGCATCCGCCAGCGCCGTTTACTGCCCCCGGAGACTTCTTTGGCCGAGTTGGCCGCGGCGGCGGGCCGGGAAGCTCTCGCAAACGCCGGAGTCGATCCCCTAGCGGTGGATTTAATTCTTCTGGCCACCTCCACGCCCGACGATTTATTCGGCAGCGCCGGCAAAATTCAACATTTACTCGGAGCCGAACGGGCCGTCGCCTTTGATTTGACCGCGGCCTGTTCCGGTTTTGTTTTCGCCCTGGTCACCGGCGCTCAATTTATTCGGGCCGGCGCTTACCGGACGGTTCTGGTGATCGGCGCCGACATCCTCTCTCGTTGGCTGGATTGGTCCGACCGAACGACTTGCGTCCTCTTTGGGGACGGCGCCGGCGCCGCGGTTCTCCAGGTTTCAGACCGGGATAACCTCCTGGCCTTTGAACTCTGCTCCGACGGCGCCCAGGGGGAAGCGTTATCCCTCCGTTATCAAGGGCGACCTCAAATCCTGGGAGAGGGGGCGGTTATTTCTCAAGGCGCTTACCAACCCATCGCCATGAAGGGGAAAGAGGTCTATCGCTTCGCCGTGGCCCGAGCGCCGGAGATCGTGGAAAAGGTCTGTTTTCAGGCCGGCGTTAAACCCGAGGAACTGGATTGGTTGGCGCTCCATCAGGCCAACCAACGCATTTTGGACGCCGTGGGGGAGCGTCTCGGCATTCCCCCGGAGAAAATCCTCAGCAATTTAGCCCAGTACGGCAACACCTCCGCAGCTTCTATTCCTTTGGTTCTAGACGAAGCGGTGGCGGCGGGCAAAATCCAACCGGGGAATTTGATCGCCCTGGCGGGTTTCGGCGCCGGTTTAAGTTGGGGTGGCGCAATTATTCGCTGGGGTTAGTTTCCCCGGAATCCCCCTAAATCCCCCTTTGTAAGGGGGACTTTGAAGTCGGTTCCCCCCTTGGAAAGGGGGGCTAGGGGGGATTCTGACAGTTGTGTATACACGGTAGCTTTCCAAGGGGGGATAAAACCGGTGGGCTGATCTTTGTTAAACAACCGCTCAGGCCAGCGCCGGTTGCTCAATACCGAGGCTTTGGGCTAACTGGGTTAACTCTACCCGCTCGGCGTGGCCCCAAAAGGCCTCAAGTTGGTAGAAGTCCCGCTCCTCCGGCATAAAAATATGGACGAGAATATCGCCGTAGTCCTGCAAAATCCAATTCCCCTCATTCCGGCCTTCGGTGTGGAGGGGCAAGCGCCCAAACTCTGTTTCCAGTTTTTTCTCAATACTGTCGGCGATGGCCCGAACCTGGACCCGGGAGTAGCCGGTGACCATGACAAAATAGTCCGCTAGGTAGGAGACGTCGCTCACTTTCAGCAGGGTCAAATCCCCCCCTTTGCGGTCGTCGGCGGCTTGGCTAATGGTCCAGAGAAGTTGTTCGAGAGAAGGATGGGCGAGGGGTTGGCTTTCCGTCATAGGGTCGAGGATAAAGGATTATTTCAGCCTAACCCAAATTCCTAAAAATGTTGGCGCTTCCTTGAGCGACCGCCCCAGTTCCTTATTCGCGTCCTTAAAAGGGAGCGACGGGCGTTTCCCCACTGCGGAGATAATTGGGATTCCCCTGAAGAGAGCGGTCAAAGGGGTTGGGAATATCCAGCGTTCTCACATCGGTTCCCCGTTGCTGTTGCTGAAGGGCGTCTTGGTAAATCGTTTCCACCGTCAGGGCGTCGTCGCGGATCATGTTGTCCATAAAGGAGCCGGGAAACGTCCGCCAGCCGAAAATTTTATTGGCCTGTCCAGAAATATCCGTCAGTTCGTAAAAGCGCCCCGTTTGGTTATAAAACGCCCGATTAAAGACGCTATCCAGGTCTTCCCCCGGTTGCACCGACAGGCGCCGGAATTGGGTCAGGGTCGGGTCGTTGACGCTCTGGGCCTGATTGCGGGAGGTCAGCATCCGCTTTTCCAATTGAGTCAAACAGGCGTTAAGACCGGCGGCGAATTCATTGCGAGTGAGGGGACGGTTGCCCCGATAGGTGCCGTCGGGATAGCCGACAATACAGCCGTAGTTTTCCACCAGATTCCTCAGCGCCTCGTAGGACCAGTCCTGAGGAGAGACGTCCCGCAGTTGGCTAATGCTGGAGATTTGATTGAGAAATTGTTGGTAGGTTTGGTAATCCTGAGAGAAGGCCGCTTCCGCTGGGTTGGCGGGAGTCCCCGGCGCTCGCACCGTGGCGGATTCCTCTTGGAAAGCTTGGGCCCCCGCGGGAGCGCCGCCCAGGGCTAGAGTCGAGCACGCTAGGCTCAGTAGGGTTAAAGATTTTCGCAGTAGGGACGCCATAAAACACTCCTCATGAAAACGAAGCCTAGACGGGACGACGGGGCCCGCCCTTCCTGTTATAACCCCAATTTGCCCCATTGCAAAATATCTGGGAAGAAGCCCTTTCCTGCAAACTTTAAGACTGAAATCTTAAAGCGCCGCCAGACGACGGAGCAATGTCTGCAATTCCGGCGCTTCCCGGCGCCGGTCAACGGGAATTTCCCAGAGGCGAATCTTAGCGGTTGACTCTGAGGTTAAGGCCCGACGCAGTTCGGCGAGGCTGGCGATTCGGGTATAGGCGGCGCCGTAAACCCGGCAGAGTTGGGCAAAATCGACGTTTTGGGGCGCGGCGAAATAGGTTTCAAAGAGTTCCCGCTCCCCGGATTGGGCGATGGGCAAAAATTCAAAAATGCCGCCCCCTTGATTGTTTAACAAAATAATGGTTAACCGCCCCCGAAAAATCGGCGCCAGCAGAAAGCCGTTGGTATCGTGGAGCAGGGACAAATCCCCCGTCAGCAAAAAGGTCGGCGCTCCCCCCTGGGCTAAACCCAGCGCTGTGGAAAGGGTTCCGTCAATGCCGTTGGCGCCGCGGTTGACATAGAGGGAAATCTTTTGCGGGTTCGGCGGCCAGAAATATTCCAAATATCGCACCGGCATACTATTAGCCACCATCACCTGGGCGCCGGGGGGGAGAAGGCGGGGAAGTTGGGCAAAAACCGTTCCAGGAAGTAATTCTTCAGTTTTTCTTAAAGCCTGATCCATTTGGGCTTGACAGCGCCGCTCCGCCGCTAACCAGGCCTGGCAGTAATCTAGACTTTCCGGGGCTGGCTCCCCTTCCGGTAGGGCGTTTAACCAAACCTGAGGAGAACAGCGCCAAACTTGACTGGGACGATGGAGGGGATCTGGGTTTTCCCCCGTGGGTTCCAAAATGTAAACCGGCGCTGTCTGGCGGCTTAACCAGTCCCGCAATTCCTTACTGGTAGGCGGTTCCCCAATTTGAATAATGGCTTGAGGCTGTAAATTTCGGGCCGTCTCGGGGGAGCGCAGAATAAAGTCGTAGCGGCTAATGAGGGGATAATCGCCCAGATAACCGTTTCTAAGGGGAGAAATGCCATCTCCGAGAACCGGGTAACCCAAGCGCCGAGCGAGGGCGCCGACAGTTTCAGGATCTAGATCGCCCAAACAATAGCCGCAGAGGATCAAGCCCTTGGGGGGCAAGGGGGGAACGGCGCTGGTCAGTTGAGGCGTTACAACCGGAAAAGCGGGGGCGAGCGCCGAGAAAAAGGTTTCCGGGTCAAAACCGGGGGGCAATTCTAGGGGTTCTCCCTCCGGCGGCGGCGCTAGGGGTTCCCGAAAAGGACAGTTGAGATGAACGACCCCCCGACGGGGCCAATGGGCCTGTTCCCAGGCGTAAACCAAGGTTTGGCGCAAATACTGTAAACGCTCTAATCCATTTTCCGGCGCCGCTAATTCCGCCTGCCACTGGGGATAGGCGCCGTAGAGCTTGACTTGATCAATAGTCTGCCCGGCCCGACAGTGACGCAATTCCGGGGGACGATCCGCCGTCAGAACCAATAGGGGAACCTGGCTCATCCGGGCTTCCACCAGCGCCGGAAAAAAGTTGGCCGCCGCGGTGCCGGAGGTGCAGACCAAGGCGACGGCTTTCCCTCCGGCTTTGGCTAACCCTAGGGCGAAAAAAGCGGCGGAGCGCTCGTCCAGCGCCGGCAAGGTTTCTATCTGAGGATGACGGGCCAACGCTAGGGTTAAAGGACTGGAGCGAGACCCCGGACAAAGAACCGCCTGGGCGAGTCCTAAGCGAACTAAGGTCTCCGCCAAAACGGAGCACCAGAGGCTATTGACGGTGCGGGAATCTAACATCGAGGGGCGGAATGGGCGGAGCGCCGGGGCTTAATCGCCAAAATGGTCGATAATCGCCTGGGCGAAGGCGGAACACTTGAGGGGCGGATTGACGGGGGGTTCCATCAGGCGGGCTAAATCGTAGGTGACCTCCCGATTAGCGATGGCGGCGCCGATCCCTTTTTTAATCAGATCCGCCGCCTCCTGCCAGCCCAGAAATTCCAACATCATCACCCCGGAAAGAATCACCGAGCCGGGGTTAATCCGGTCTAACCCGGCGTGTTTCGGCGCCGTGCCGTGGGTGGCTTCAAAAATAGCCGCTCGGTCGCCGATGTTGGCGCCGGGGCCCATGCCCAGACCCCCCACAATGGCCGCGGCGGCGTCGGAGAGGTAATCGCCGTTGAGGTTCATGGTGGCGAGGATGGAGTACTCGTCGGGGCGGGTTTGGATTTGTTGGAAAATACTGTCGGCGATGCGGTCGTTGACCATAATTTTAGTTTTCCATTGCCCCTGACCGTGGCTAGCGCCGATCTGAGTTAAAACTTCGGAAACTTCGGCCCGGACCGCGGCTTTTTTCTCCTCCGTCAGGGCATCGTAACCCGGCTCGATTTTGCGGGCGTTGTCTTCTAGGGAAAGGTCGGGGTTCCGGTCTTGATTATCTAAAATCCAAGACTCCCGCTCCGTCACGCACTCGGCCCGAAATTCCGTCGTCGCCAATTCGTAGCCCCAATCCCGGAAGGCGCCTTCGGTGTATTTCATGATGTTGCCTTTATGAACCAGCGTTACTTGTTGTTTAGCGGGGGGCAACTTGAGGGCGTGTTGGATGGCCCGCCGCACCAGGCGCTGGGAGCCGCTTTTACTGATGGGTTTAATGCCAATGCCGGAATCCAGGGGGATTTGTTTTTTACCGTGCTCCGGGGTGGCGGGGATCAGTTCCGTATTTAGTAGATGAATGAGTTGGTCGGCGATGGGGCTTCCCTGCTTCCATTCGATGCCGAGGTAAATATCTTCCGTATTCTCTCGATAGACGATCACGTCTAACTTTTCAGGGGACTTGTGGGGAGAGGGGACGCCGGGGTAGTAGCGACAGGGACGGACGCAGGCGTAGAGGTCAAAAATTTGCCGTAGAGCCACGTTTAAAGAACGAATGCCGCCGCCGATGGGGGTGGTCAGGGGGCCTTTAATGGCGACGCCGTACTCGCCGATGGCCTTGAGGGTGTCTTCCGGCAAATACTGATAGGTGCCGTAGAGGTCGCAGGCTTCGTCCCCGGCGTACACTTTAAACCAATGGATTTGGCGCTCGCCCCCGTAGGCCTGGGCTACCGCGGCGTCGAGGACTTTTTGGGTCGCGGGCCAAATATCCACGCCGGTGCCGTCTCCGCGGATGAAGGGAATAATCGGATCGTTGGGCACCTGGGGTTTGCCGTCCGCGAAGGTAATTTTAGAGCCGGCGCCGGGGGGCTGAAGTTTGTCGTACATAGACCTGCCATTGCAACTGAAGGATGATTTTCGCATCTTACCGCCATTGTTTGGGGCGGACTGCAATCAAGGTTGCAAAAGCGCCGGAATTATCCCAAAAGCCATTTCTGAACCCGTTTGGCGTCCTCCCAATCCGGTTTCCGCTGAAGACCGTCTTCCAAACTCTCCAGCACGATTTTGGACAACTCCTGGTCTAGAGACATAATTTGGGCCGCCAGTTCGACGTGGGGACGAACCCCGGAGCGTTTCGCCGCCAACATGGCCAGCGCCAAGTTAACCTGAGCCTGGGGGTGCTTGGCGTCGATCTTAACCGCCCGCTGGGCCGCCTTCAGCGCCGGGGAAGGCCGGTCCGCCAGTAGATAGAGCCAAGCCAGACAACTCCAAGCCGTGGCGTTTTTCGGCGCTCGGTCGCAAATCTCCTTAAACCAAGGGATGAGGGTCTGGGGCGCTTCCCCGGCTTCGTAGCGTTCCATCCCCTGCTGGAAGGCTTCTTCCGCGGTTAAGGACGGGGGTGCGGACTCGGGGGATTGGCTCGGGGCGCTGGTCATGGTCGCGAATCGGATGCTTAATTGACGGTTGATGTTTAGCCCTTTATTCTAACCAAGAACGCCCTAGGCTGAAAGTCCCGGCGCCGTTCTGGTCTCTTGGCTCCAGCGCCGACGGAGGGCGTCGATTATTTTTTGGTTAGCCGCGGGGAAGGGCAAGGTTGCTAATTCCTCCAAATTGACCCAACGGACTTCCTCGCAGGCCAGCGCCTGGGGTTCCCCGCCTAAATAGCCGCAGAGGTAAACGTAGAGGGTGACCCGAAAATGGGTGTAGGCGTGGTCAATCACGATTAATTCCTCTCCGACCTCAATTTCTAGCGCCAGTTCCTCCCGAATTTCCCGGCGAATACAATCCGCCACGGTTTCCCCCGCTTCGATTTTGCCCCCCGGAAATTCCCAGAGTCCCCCCAGTAAGCCCTGGGGCGGGCGCCGGTCTACTAAAAATTGCTGGTTTTCTTTCACAATCACGGCGACGCCGATGCGTTTGTGGGGGAGAGGCGCTTTGGTCATGGTTTGAGGCAGTTGATGTTGTGATCCCTGAGCATAGGCTAAACAAACGGCGGACCAGGGGCAATCTCCGCAGAGGGGCCGGCGCCGGACGCAGACCAGCGCGCCGAGATCCATCAGCGCCTGATTCCATTCCTTTGGCGCTTGGGGCGGGAGTAGGGTTTCCGAAACTATCCATAGTTCGGGCAAAGCTTTTTGGGGCGGAACCGGGAGGGCGATTAAACGGGCTAAAACTCGTTTAACGTTGCCGTCGAGAATGGGAACTGGCAAGTGAAAGGCGGAACTGAGGATACCGCCCGCGGTGCTCCGGCCGATACCGGGCAGTTTCAGCGCCGCCTCTAGGGTTTGGGGAAAGGCTCCGCCATAGTCCTGTTCAATAATTTGAGCGGCCCGATGAAGATGGCGGGCCCGAGCGTAGTAGCCCAGCCCTTCCCAAACTTTTAGCACCGACTCCAACTCCGCTTGAGCTAAGTCCGTGAGGGAGGGAAACCGGTCTAACCAGCGCCGGTAGTAGGGTAAAACGGTTTTCACCTGGGTCTGCTGGAGCATGATTTCCGAAACCCAGATGGCGTAGGGATCTTGGGTTTCTCGCCAGGGCAGTTTGCGTCCCTGAGTTCGGTACCAAACTAACAGGGACTCCCGTAAAAATTCCTTCGGTAAGGATTTAATCTTCGCCGGCGCCGCTGGCGATGTGTAAAGTTTGTTCAAATCCGAGGCGCTGTTCGGCGTTGCGAAGGAAATAGCCGCTCATCATGGCGGAGGCTAGGAGGCGCCCGAGGCTCTCCCGACTGGTGCTAATGGTGACGCCAAACTGTTCCGGGGGCAAATTACCCAACAAGCCGATGATATTGCGCTCCATCACCTGAAACACCTCCGGGGACTCGGGGCGGGACAGTTGGGCGATGGTTTCCTGACTCAGGGTCTGGACATAGTCCCAGAGACTCTCGCTGTTATTGGAGTCCGTCGGGCTAAAAAAATTTTGAGGTCTGTTGGCTTCTGGGTTCACGGCTGATCTCCTTGGCGCTGAGCGTTTTAATCCGAGGACGCCCTTCCGAGTCGGTCAGGGTTTCTGGACTGAAGGGCTGTGGGTTTACTGTAACAAACTTTTTTCCGCGGCCAAGGGGGGCAGAACCGAACCGCCCCTTTCGTTATTTCTCCCTAAAACAAATCCCAGTGGTAGCAGGCCACTCCCAGAAGCGCCGCCAGCGCCGTGATGATTAAGCCTTGAGCGGGGTGTTGTCCCTGACCCACGGCGAAGGTGGTGACAATCCCAGCGCCGAGGGCGGCGGTTAAAGCGGCGCTGACTAAATCTTTTTGGGGCTGTTGGTTATACATGGCAAATTTAAAGGGCGTTTGCTAAAAATTTGAGCGGGTTGTTAAAAGCGGTGCTCCCTAAACTATCATTACCCCTAGGGAAACGGCGCCGAAACCCCGGTTTTTGTAATCAAGCTTTAGATTTAGTTAACTTTCTTCACATTCCGGCGCTGGGCGCCCGGTTTCCGCTAGGATGCGAGGATGGGATCATCTAGCTCTTATCACTAGTACGCTTCAAACTTTGACCCTCACCCTAAATCCCTCTCCCAAAGAGAGAGAGGGACTTTGACTCCCCTTCTCCCGCTCTGGGAGAAGGGGCTGGGGGATGAGGGCAAAAGAAACGCCTTGTTTTCTAAAAGTCAATTTAGTTTTCCCATGCCTAGGAGACGGCTCTGGGTCGCGCTCAGCTTAATTTCCCTCAGCCTGACGGCCTGCGGCGGCTATCCCCGCTACCTTAATTTTCCCTTTGACCGGGGCGGACGGAGTTTAAACAGCCCCGCCGAAGAAAACTCTCCCCAGCTAGCGCCGCCGTTTTTGACCTTTGTTTCCGACCGCAACGGCTATCAGGGCGTCTATGTGTTTAATATCCAGACCCGCACGCTGGAAACCCTACCGGGGTTAAACGCCTTGGACGAAGTGGTTTCCCATCCCAGTATTTCCGCCGATGGGCGCTATCTAGCCTTTAGCCTCAGCCGTCAGGGTAAAACCGACATTTACCTCTACGACCGTCAGACCCAACAAAAGCGCAATTTAACCGCCGACGTCTTAGGGGAAACCCGGCGCCCGAACCTCAGCGCCGACGGTCAACGGCTGGCCTTTGAAGTGGCCAAGGACGGGCAATGGGACATTATGGTGGTGGATCGGCAGGGTCGGCGCTTAACGGGGCCTTAACTTCTCGTCGCGCTTCGGTTTTATCTCCCTTAGCCTTCGCTTCGATTTTAGGGGTTAGGGAAAAATCCCAAGAACCTGACCGCCCCAGCCAAGATAGTGACTAGGATGGCGGCGAAAACGGAGCGGTTCACAAACTCCTGATTCTCAAGCCGTTTCCCAAATCCGCTCACCTTCTCGTCTAGGGTCTGGATATCTCCCCTGATTTCAGCTTGGGAAAGTTTTACGTCGGTCATGTCTTTTTGTTGGGAGGTTTTCAGGTCGGCGAGGTCTTTTTGGAGACCGTCTAGGCGTTGCTCCAGACGGTCAAAACGCTGGTCGAACTTGGCAAAGATTTCCCTTAGGTCGGTTTCGATGGTGGGCGGCATGGCTAAAATGGGGGAAGCTTGTCTGGCTTGAGGGAAAAGCGCCGTAATTGGTGGCTCCCTCTTAAATTTTACGGGTAGAGACTTGTCTATTGTGTACACAGTCTAGCTTTGGCATCTAAGAGATAAGCCGAGCCTTTTTAAATTTCTCTAAAAGAGAGCGCCGGTTGGGGTAGCGTTGGCTAATCTTGGTCATCCGGCGCTGGAATTCCGGCAAGGTTTTTTGATACTCCGCTAAGTCCCGCAGTTGGGAGAGGATAGTAACGGCTCGGTCGTAGTTTTGGGGCTTACTTTCCAGCAACAACGTATCCACCTCGTCCCAAAGCTTCGGCGCTTGCGGCGCTAACGCCTGAAGGGATTTAACTTTCTTTTGAACGGCCGCTTCCTTCGCGAGGCGTTCTTCCTCTTCCTGAGCTTGACGGGCGGACTCCAGCAGTTGACCGGCGGTTCGGTGGGACGGCGCCGGTTCCTCGGCGCTGGGTAAATGGGGCTGAAGTTTTTTGCGCAGTCGAGCGCCGACATTTTCTTCCCCCTGAAGTATTTGCACTAAAAAATTGTCGCAATCAGAGCGGGAAAGTTTGGCAACCGCCTGGCGTAAGGTTTTAGAGGAGGGAGCGGAAGCGGCGCCGAGGGGCTGGCTCAGTTGGGCCGCGGCGCTCAGTAAATGGGGATCGACCTCAAATAATTCAACAAAGGCTTTTTGTGCCATGGAAAGGCTTTGCAAACCGCGGGGAATCGGGGGTTCGGGAAGATTATCCTTATCCTCCTCCTCTAGGATCTGAATCCCCTTGAGCCAAGCTAGGTAGAGGGGCCGATAATCCCCCGCTAAGAGTTCCCGGCGCAGATCGACTAAGGCGTCCAGTCGCCCTTGCCCTTCGATCCAAAAGGAAAAGCCCTCCTCTTGATTAAAGTTCCAATTCAGGATCCAGTTGTCTTTTTGGCGAATCACTTCCACAACGTCTTCCAAGCAATAGGAATCTAGCGCCTGGGGAGAGAGAAAATCGGCGGGGAAACGAAAGGCCAGTTGTTGAGTGCCCCAGTTGGCGATGTAGTAGGCGATGTCAAAATGTCGCTCCAGTAGGTCGAGGAAGTTGCTGTCTAGGTCGCTGTAGCCATAGTTAAACGCCGCCGAGCGGGTCGTCACCTTGGCCCGACTGGAAATCGCGCTCAATTTTTCCCTTTCCGCCGCCGTCAGGGAACGGTCTAACGCCTGAAATTCATAGTATTGATATTCGCTCATGGGGGTTAATCTCCAAGAAAAACTGGAAAAGCGCCGGACTCCAATTCTCTAAATTGTCGCCTATAATGCAAAGATTATTGTCTATCCATGACCCCCCTAGGGGAACCAGGCAACCATGACGACTCAGCCAGACCGCGTTATCATCTTCGACACCACTCTCCGGGACGGCGAACAATCCCCCGGCGCCACCCTCACCGTTGATGAAAAGCTGACCATCGCCCGCGCCCTGGCTCGTCTGGGGGTGGACGTCATCGAAGCGGGGTTTCCCTACGCCAGTCCCGGCGATTTTGAAGCGGTGCAAAAGATTGCCGAAACCGTCGGCGCCGTCGGCGGCCCCACCATTTGCGGTTTAGCCCGAGCCACCCAAAAAGATATTCAAACCTGCGCCGAAGCGTTGAAGCCCGCCGCTAAACCCCGCATCCACACCTTTTTAGCCACCTCCGATATTCATTTAGAGTACAAGCTCAAAAAAACGCGGGCGGAAGTTTTAGCCATTGTGCCGGAGATGGTGGCCTACGCCAAATCCTTCGTTGAGGATGTGGAATTTTCCCCGGAGGACGCGGGCCGGAGCGACCCGGAATTTCTCTACCAAGTGCTAGAGCGGGCCATTTCCGCCGGCGCTACCACGGTCAATATCCCCGACACCGTAGGCTATACCACCCCGGCGGAGTTCGGCGCTTTGATTAAGGGCATTAAGGAAAACGTCCCCAATATTGACCAAGCCATTATTTCCGTCCACGGTCACAATGACTTGGGTTTGGCGGTGGCTAATTTCCTGGAAGCGGTCAAAAACGGCGCTCGACAATTGGAATGCACCATTAACGGCATCGGCGAGCGGGCCGGCAACGCGGCGCTGGAGGAATTGGTGATGGCGCTCCATGTGCGGCGCTCTTACTTCAACCCCTTCCTCGGACGAGCGCCGGAATCGACGGAACCCTTAACCCGGATTGACACCAAACAGATTCACAGCGCCTCCCGCCTGGTGTCGGAATTAACGGGCATGTCCGTCCAGCCCAACAAAGCCATCGTCGGCGCCAACGCCTTCGCCCACGAGTCCGGCATCCATCAGGACGGGGTGCTCAAACATAAACTCACCTACGAAATTATGGACGCCGAGTCCATCGGTTTGACCCAAAACCAAATCGTTCTGGGGAAACTCTCCGGCCGCAACGCCTTTCGCACTCGCCTGAAAGAGTTGGGCTTTGAACTCTCGGAAACGGAGTTAAATAACGCCTTTTTACGCTTCAAAGAAACCGCGGACAAACGCAAAGAAATCACCGACTGGGATCTGGAAGCCATCGTCAGCGACGAAATCCGCCAAGCGCCCGAACTCTTTCGTTTAGAACTGGTGCAGGTTTCCTGCGGCGACCGCGCCCGCCCCACCGCCACGGTGACTTTGCGCACCCCCGACGGAGAAGAGCGCACCGACGCCGCCATTGGCACAGGGCCGGTGGACGCGGTTTATAAAGCCATTAACCGGGTGGTGGAGATTCCCAACGAGTTAATCGAGTTCTCCGTCACCTCCGTCACCGAAGGCATCGACGCCCTCGGGAAAGTCACCATCCGTCTGCGTCACAACGGCGCCGTCTATAGCGGCTACGCCGCCAACACCGATATTATCGTCGCCTCGGCCCGGGCCTACCTCAGCGCCCTCAACCGGCTCTACGGCGCTCTTCAAACTCAGGAGAAGAATGCTCCGGCGACTGTCTAGCCCCTTCGACTGGCGCCGGTTGGGGTTAATTTGGGCGCTGGTTTGGAGTTTGCTCTTTCTCCCCGCCTGCGGCGCCGCCCCTACGGTTACTCCCGACCGCGCCGACCCCGAGGTCATTACCCTGGGCACCGTCCTCAAACCTCGAACCATTGATCCCGCCGATACTTATGACCTGGCGGGGTTGATGGTCATCTATAACCTGGGGGAAACCCTTTACACCTATAAATTAGGAACAACGGAACTCCAGCCCCAACTGGCGGCGGACTTTCCCCAACTGAGCGCCGACGGTCTCCGCTATACGATTCCGTTAAGAACCGGGGTCAAGTTCCACGACGGCGCCGTTTTTAACGCGGAGGCCATGGCCTTTTCCCTGCGGCGCTTTATCGAAAACGGCGGCGAGCCTTCTTTTTTACTGGCGGATACTGTCGATCAGATTGAAACCACGGGAGAGTACGAGTTAACCCTGACGCTGAAGAAGCCCTTTGCGGCGTTTCCCGCTCTCCTAGCTTTTCCCGGCGCCTGCGCGGTTTCTCCCCAGACCTATGAACTCGGAGAAGGAAAATTTTTACCGGATCAATTCGCCGGCACTGGGCCCTACCAACTCGCCAGTTTCAGTAGCGATTCCCTCAAATTAACCCCCTTCCCGGACTACTGGGGCGAAAAGCCCAAAAATCAAGGGATTAACCTGCAACTCTTCCCCGGCAACCCCGCTAACTTGTTTAACGCCTTCCGCACCGGCGCCGTGGATGTGGCTTATCAATCCCTGGTGGCCCAACAGGTAAAAACCCTCCAAGCCGACGCCAAAGCGGGGAAAGGGCAAGTGATCGAAGCGCCGGGATTGGTGATTAATTTTTTGGCGCTCAACACCCAACAACCGGCGCTGAAATCGCCCCAGGTCCGCCAAGCCATCGCGGCGCTGGTGGATCGGGATCTCCTCAATGAACGGGTCATGCGGGGACTAGCGGAACCCTTGTATAGCTTAATTCCCAACAGTTTCAGCGCCTACCAACCGGCGTTTCAGACCCGTTACGGCGCCGCCAATGTGGAACAGGCGAAACAATTACTGAGAGAATCCGGCTTCAGCGCCGAGAATCCCCTGCAGGTGCAAATTTGGCACTCCGCCACCTCTGTTCCCGCCAGCATGGTGGCCGCCATTCTCCGGGCCGTGGCCAAACGAGATCTAGAGGGGTTATTGGAATTTCAACCCAACAGCATCGCCTCCGCGGCCTACTTTAAAAACGTGGGCAAGGGCTTGTACGAAAGCTCCCTTTCTAACTGGTATCCCGACTTTTTAGACCCCGATAATTACATCTACCCCTTCCTCAGTTGCGCCCAGGGTTCCCCGGAGGAGGGCTGTATTGAAGGCGGAGCTCAAAACCAAGGCTCCTTTTATTACAATCCCCAACTCCTAGCCTTGATTGACCGCCAGCGCCGGGAACTGAACCCCGAGCGCCGGAATGAACTACTGGGAGTGATTCAGGCGCTGGTGGCGGAAACCGTCCCCTATATTCCCCTTTGGCAGTCCAAGGACTTTGCCTTCGCTCAGAATCACATCCAAGGCGCGGTGATTAATCCAAGCCAAACTTTTCCTTTTTGGACCATGACGGCGCGGAGGGATTGAACCCCATCGTTAATGGCTTGCCGCCAGTAACCCCTAAACAACGTTTAAACCCAATCCGTTCCGTCTTCCTCTTCCGCGGACTCCGGCGCCGGGGAGGGATTTTGGGGCGAAGTGATGACCCGATAGGGCGCCGTATAGACTCCTTCTGGGGAAGATTGTGTTTCTTTGTCCCGATATTGGTAACGGTACACCGATCCCTCCTGGCGACTCTGGGGCGGCGCTTGCTCCCGTTCCAAGGGTTTTGGCTCCGCGGGCGGGGACGGCGCCGCCGTGGGTTCCGGCTCCTGCCAATCTTCTACTTCCGGGATGGGATTCCAGTCCCAAGTTTCCGCGGGCCCGGGAGTTTGGGGCGATTCCCGCGCCGGCTGAGGGGAGCGAGCCGGGGCTGGAGCTTCTTCCCGAGCGTAGCCGAAGGCAGGCCGACTCGGTTTGACGGCGCCGGGTCGGGAGGGTTGTCCCAGACGATAACAGGCGGGCAAAATTAACCCCAACACAAGGCCGACGAAGACAAACAAAACCACCCAGGCGCCGAGGGGAAGAGCGAGCTGAAACAGCGCCGTCTGGGAACTGTTGCCAAGGAAATAGAGAAGGACGGGTTCTCGATTTTGCAAGAGAAACACGCAACCCAGCCCTAACAAAAAAAGCGCGATTAACCCGGCCATACCCTGTGGGTCTTCCCCCAAAGAAGCGATTTTTACTCTAGCACGGCCTCGGGAGCGCCGGAGCCAAGGCGGGCCAACTGTCGCAGTTTTAAGCCGAGGGCGGAATCGAGAGCGGAGGGACTAAACGCGCGGATCGCTTGACCGGGGTGGCGGGGGATTAAGGGGGGCGTTTCCGGCTCGGCGACTGGCTCCGGCTCTATCGTTTCCAGCTCTCTAGAGCAAACCGGCGCCGGCAAGTTTTCCGCCACCAGACGCTCAAAATCGGCGCTGAAATGGACGGCGGCCCGTCCCCGCTCTCGCCACTGAGCCAGTAAATGCTCCACGGAAACGGCTTTGTACCGGCCTTGGTAAAGGGCTTCAATCACCGCTAGGGAAATCCAATCCGGGGAAAACTGTTCTCGCCACTTTTCTAGCAGGGCGAGGGGGGAGCGGCCCTTGAGGTCGAAGCGGTAGCTTTGGAGTAGCGCTAGGATTTGCTCAGTCTGAAGTTCGCGGAGAGAGGTCATGGAGGACGATATAACCGAAGACGGCGCCCTTAGTTTAGCCCGCTTTTAGACCGTCGGGAACTAAAGCTAGCCCGTTTTCGTCACCATTAAGTCACAAAAATTGTCTCTATTGCTATGCGTTCTCTGTTGCTCCTGCTGGCGGCGTTAGCTTTTTTCCCCCATCGGGTGGGGGCCCAAGCCCTCGTCCCGGTAACCGCGCCAAGTTTGGAAACAGAGCTAGACCCCCAACTCTGGCGGACGCCGGCCCAGCGCCAAGCCCTGCTTCGGGCCCTGAATCACAGTCTGCGTTACTTGCAAAGCTCCCAAGCGGTTAAAGCTTACCGAAATTACCCCATCCCCGGCGTTACCCGGGAACGGACTCGGCGCTCTCTCCTGCGGTTTCAAACCCTCTTAGCCCAGGCGAAAACCCCCCAGGCGCTGGAGGCGCGCGTAAAACGGGACTTTATTTTCTACCAAGCCCAGGGGCAAGATAACCGGGGGACGGTGCATTTTACCGGTTACTTTGAGCCGGTCTATCAAGCCAGTCGGCGCCGGACGGTAGAATATCAATACCCGGTCTACGGCTTGCCCAAAAATTTTAGCCGCTGGCCCAAACCCCACCCCACTCGGGCGGAATTGGAGGGGAGAGACGGCCGGGGCGGCCAACTCCAAGGCTCGGAACTGCTCTGGTTTTCCAGCCGCCTCTCGGCCTATTTAGTCCAAATCCAAGGCTCCGCCAAGATTAATCTCCTAGACGGCGCTCGCCTCTCCCTGGCCTTCGCCGGAAGCACCGATTATCCCTATGTGAGTTTGGGGAAAGAACTGGTCAAAGACGGCGTTTTTCAACCCGGCGAGGTTACCCTGCCCCTGATTTTGGACTATTTTCGCCAAAATCCCCAACAACTGAGCGCCTATATTCCCCGCAATCAGCGTTTCATTTTCTTTAAAACGACCGGCGCCGGCGCTCCGGCCCAGGGAAGCATTGGCGCGCCCGTCACCGCCGAGCGCTCCATCGCCACGGATAAAAGCCTCATGCCCCCCGGCGCTTTGGCGCTCCTTGAGGCGCCGATTCCCGACGCTAATTTGCAAAAGCGAACCGTCAATCGCTTTGTCCTAGATCAGGATACCGGCAGCGCCATTAAGGGCCCTGGTCGGGTGGATATTTTTATGGGCACCGGCGAATTGGCCGGCGCTCGGGCGGGGTTAATGAGCGACGACGGAGTTTTGTATTATTTAATGGCGAAATAGGACGTTAAACCCATTGATCCAAAATGTCCCGAATCAGCGCCTCTTCTAGCCAGGTTTTGACCACCACCGCGAGGGGGAGAGCGAGAATTAAGCCCCAGAGTCCCAGCACCGAGGCGAAGACCAACTGGGCCATCAAAGTCGCCGCCGGCAGGAGCGCCACCTGTTTGGCCATCACGATGGGCGTCAGCCAGTAGCTTTCAATATTTTGGATGACAAAATATAAAACCAAAACGGCGCCGATTTTCCAAGGACTGTCCAAGAGGGCGATCATCAGGGGAAAAACAACGCTGGCCGCCGGGCCGATATTGGGAATGAAGTTGAGTAATCCGGCCATAATGGCGTGAACCAGCACTAATTTAATCCCCAGCGCCCATAACCCCAAACCGCTAAGCGCCGCGATAAAGAGGGAGTTAATGAAAATGCCCGTCAGCCAATTCCCCAGCGCCGACTCCGAAAGGGTCAAAATTTCGTCCGCCCGGCGCCGGTAGAAAGCGGGAAAAAGTTTGAGCGCGAGGCGCCGGTAGGATTGGGGGCGACAGACCATCATCACCGCCAAGCCCAGGGCGAAGACAATTTGTAAGGAGGCGTTGAGGGAATTGGAGAGCCAAGCCAGAAGCCGGGGCGCGAGGTTAGCGCCCGCCTGGGCCAGGGACTCCGCCACGGAGGCGCCCTGAAAGTAGCTTTCCAACGCTTGCTTTAACCCTTCCGATTCTAGGTTGAGCCAAAGTTCCCGCAAACGATTCTCCGCCCGGGGGGCTTCCCCGATAAGAACCTTAAATTGCTCCCAAAAGGGGGGTAAAACAAGGGCGAAAAAGGCCGCCATCAACCCGAAAGTTAGCAACAGAACGGCGCTGACTGCCCAGGGACGGCGAAGTCCAAAACGCTCCAGCGCTTTCACCCCCCGCAGAAGCGCCGTGGTCAGGACAATGGCGAGGAAAACCAGCAGGAGCAGTTGCCGCAACTGCCAGAGTATATAGACACTGATTGCTAACGCCGTTAATCCTAACCATTGGCTCAGGGTCATGGCCCTTTACTGGTAATTGACGATACGGGCGAAACCTTGGGCGTCTAAACTCGCGCCGCCCACCAAGGCGCCGTCGATTTCCGGCTGGGCCATAATTTCGTCGATATTTTCCGGTTTGACCGAGCCGCCGTACTGGATAGAAACGTCGGGATTATTCAGTTGGGCCCGAATGGCGCCGATGACCCGGTTAGCCTCCGTCGCTTCGCAGGTGTCGCCGGTGCCGATGGCCCAGATGGGTTCGTAGGCGATGACCAACCGGCTTTGATCCACCCCAACTAAACCCCGTTTTAACTGTTGACTAATCACCGTCTCCGTTTCTCCATGATCTCGCTGGGCCTTGCTTTCTCCCACGCAGAGGATAGGCGTCAAACCCTGCTTTTGGGCCGCCCGTAGTCGTAGGTTAACGGTTTCGTCCGTTTCGCCAAAATACTGCCGGCGCTCGCTGTGGCCGATGATCACATACTGGACGCCCAACTCCGTCAACATGGCGCCGGCAATTTCCCCGGTATAGGCGCCGCAGTCTTCCCAATGGACATTCTGGGCGCCGAGACGAATGCGACCGCCGTGGAGTTGTTGCGAGAGGGTTCCTAAATCCGTGTAGGGGACGCACAAGACTATTTCCCGATTTTCCGGCGCTTCTTCCGCCAGGGGCTTAAAGTCTCGCAAAAACGCCTGGGACTCCGCCTGGGTTTTATACATTTTCCAATTGCCGGCAAGGATAATTTTACGCACGATTACTTCGCTAGACGCTAATTTTCAAAGGACGGGAGAGCACGAAACTCCAGTTTAAAGCGTTAGGGGTTTTCCGCAAAGACTCGGCGCTAATCCTCTAAAAAAGTCTGGACGGTTCCCTGGCGGGTCAACACTAACCGGAGCAGGGGGGAATCCGGGGGGGTGAGGGGCGCGACAAAGGCCTCGCCGGGTTGGGGCTGGGGCAATTGGGCGAGATATAGGCGGGCCGCTTTGCCCAAGGGAATAATTTCCCCCAGGGAGCCGTCGGGTTTCAGTTGCAGACGATACTCCAGAGTCTGGGTCGGCGCTTCCGGGGGTTGCCAGTTTTTTTGGTAATAATCTCGCACCTGAGAGACCTGGGGAATCGTGTCCAATAAATTTTGGCTACTAACCGGCGGCGCCGTTAGGGGACGACTTTCTAGGGGAATCTGGGGGTTGGGCGCCGGGGGCAGGGGCGGCAAATCCGGGGGCGGCGCGAGGGTTTGCCCCTGAAAATTAGGGAGGGGAGAGCCTTGGATGGGCAGAATCGGCAAGTTGGCCTGGGGAACCGGCCCTTCCAGGGGCGCAAAGGTCTGGGGCGGCGGGGGATTGACGGTTTGGGCTTGGGGCGCGGCCGGCGCCGGGGGAACGGGGGGAAGATCCCGCGGGGGCGGAGCCACTAAAACGAGGTTGGGGTTGCGGAGAGGGGGAGTCGCCGGTTGGGCGGGCGCGGGGGCGGGGAGGGGATCCCGAGCGCCGAGGACGGCGCCGAGGCGGGGGGGCTGGGCCGGCAAATTTTGGGGGGGCGGGGGAACCGGAGGGGCGACGCCGGGCGCCAGGAAGGGAGGGGGGGGCGGGGTCGGCGCGGAGGCCACCGGGACTGGACGGGGGCGGAAGCGCCAGGCGGCGAGACCGCCGCCGGTTAGTAGCAAGGCCCCGCAGAGTAGGGCCGCGGCGGTTTGGAGATTTTTTCCGCGGGAAGAGGGAGCCGCGGCTTGGGAGCGCTCCTGAAGCCGGACGTCGGCCCGCCACATTTCCAGCGCCTGGGAAAGGTCGAAGAGTTGGGTGGTGGTTAGGGTTAAAGCCTCCTTGTCGCTCCAGCCGGGAAACTCAAATCGATGGGCCAGCAAGTTAAGGGAGCCTAGACTTAGCTCCGGCGCCGCGGTTCGGTTAAACCCCCGGGGGTCGAAGGCGGGTTGGAGAAAGCTACGGACATAATTCTCAACTAAGTCCGCTAAAATCGGCAGACGGCGCTGGTCGCCCGACAGGGTGGTTTGCTCGTCTTCGCTGAGGCGGGGATCGTCGAAGTGGAGTTGGAAACGGTACTGGGGCGGCAGAGTCGAGGCGGGGGAGAGCGGTCGGGGTTTGCCCCAGAGTTCGAGGGTGCAGGTGGGGGGAGTATAGCGCCGCAGGATTTTCTCTTTAAACAGGTTAAACACAATTAAGCCAACTGATCCACAACGGTTTCAAGGTGTTGGTAGCCCTGGGGGCCACTGTAAAAGAGTAATTCAACCAATCGTTTAAAGGCCGACTCTCGCGCCGCCTCCGGGGAAAGCGCCGTTAGGGCGGGGTCGCTCTCCTGGTAATGGCGATAAAAAGCGCCCAAAAGTTCCGCGGCCAGGGGGTCTTGACCGCTTTCCCGCCGTTGCTCCAGCAGGTTCACCGCCCGCCGCAGGAGTTCCCGGTTCTGCTGAGCGAGGTAACAAACCACCGCCATCCAGGCGCTGGCCGCCATCGGCGCTTCTTCTCCTTCCGGCTGTAAATCTTCCGCTTTGAGGGGCAGGGGAAAGCGGTCGGCGTCAAGGTTCTGGGCCCGGAGCGCCCGACTCCAGAGACGGGGCCCGAGGTCGGTTAAGGATTGAAGCGCCAACAGGAGGGAGGTTAGGTAGGTTAACGCGGTCATGGGCGAAATTTTGTTAAAGTGAGGCGATATTTTCGGCGCTGAAGGATGGAAACGCACTTTTCTCGGGTCGCTTTGCAGAATACTGTAACCTGTCGGGGCGCGGGGCTACATTTGGGCCAGATGACCGCCGTCACCCTGAAACCGGCGCCAGCGGGAACGGGGCGGGTTTTTATTCGGGTCGATTTGCCCGGGCGCCCGGAAATTCCGGCGGATCTCTCCCAGGTGCGGGAAACCCTTCTTTCCACTGAACTCGGCGCCGGGTCGGCTACGGTCAGAACGGTTGAGCATTTACTGGCGGTGTTAGGGGTGATGGGTTTAGAAGATCTGATTATTGAAGTGAACGGCCCGGAGTTGCCTCTGTTGGACGGCTCCGGTCTAGTTTGGTGGCAGGCGCTTCAGGCCGGGGGGTTAACTCCAGTAGACAACGCCGCTGAAGTTCCCCCCTTGACCGAGCCTGTCGCGGTTTACGACGGCGACGCCTTTGTCATCGCCATCCCGGCTCCGCAACGGCGCTTTACCTACGGCATTGATTTTCCCCGCTACGCCCCCATTGGCAAACAGTGGTATTCCTGGAGTCCCGAAACGGAATCTTTTGCCGCGGAAGTGGCGCCGGCCCGCACCTTTGGCTTTGCGGATCAAGTCGAAAAGTTGCGCCAAGCGGGGCTGATTCAGGGGGGGAGTTTGGAGAACGCCCTGGTCTGCGACGGGGAAACCTGGCTGAATCCGCCCCTCCGTTTTAGTGACGAACCGGCCCGGCATAAGTTATTAGATCTGCTTGGAGATCTGAGTCTATTGGGGCCCATTCCTCCAGCCCATTACTTTGCCTACAAAGCCAGCCATCGGCTTCATACCCAGTTGGCCCGCCGACTTCAGGGGAATCTGACAAACTAGATATAACCGCGTACGCTCTGAGACAGCGCCGACAACGGAGAACCCCGCTAGCATGGGGGAGGGGCCTCTCCCCCGGTTAAATTTGGGAACTTAAATATGCGCGATGTCTTTATTGTGGCGGCCAAACGCACTCCTCTGGGGAAATTTGGCGGCGCTCTAGCGGATTTAGCGGCGACGGATCTCGGCGCCGAGGCCATGAAAGCGAGTTTAGCCCAGGCGGGTTTAAGCGGCGCCGAGTTGGATTTGTACATTTTCGGCAATGTTTTGAGGGCGGGTCAGGGGCAACTGCTCCCCCGTCAAGCGGCGGTTAAAGCGGGTATCCCCCCCAGCGTGGACGGCTACGCCGTGGATATGGTCTGCTCCTCCGCCATGATGAGCGTCATCAACGGCGCGACTGCCATCCGGGCCGGGGAAGCGGATCTGGTTCTAGCGGGGGGCATGGAATCCATGTCCCAAACCGGCTTCTACCTCTCCCACCGGGCCCGCTGGGGTTATAAGTTCCTTCTCGGAGCGCCGGAAAATTTACAGGATTTGCTTCTCAAAGACGGTTTAAGCGACCCCCTCACTGGGGAAGGGATGGGGGAACAAACGGAGCGCCTCGCCGCTGAGCACGGTTTTAGCCGTCAGTCTTTAGACCAGGTGGCCTACGAGTCCCACCGGCGGGCGGCCCAGGCGACGGAAGGGGGGTTATTTAAAGACGAAATCGCGCCCCTGGAGGTCAAGACCCGTAAAGGAACCCAAACCATCTCCGCCGACGAAGGTATCCGGCCCGACACCACCCTAGAGACCCTAGCCAAACTGCGCCCCGCCTTTAACCCAGAGGGCGTGCTCACCGCAGGCAACTGTAGCCAAATTACCGACGGCGCCGCGGCCTTGATCCTCGCCAGCGCCGAAGCGGTGGAGAAGTATCAACTGGAGCCAATGGCGAAACTCCTCGGCGGGGCTTGGGCCGGGGGCGAATCTTGGCGCTTTCCCGAAGTTCCTATTTTCGCCGCCCAAAAACTGTTGGCCAAACTAAATCGGACGGCGGCGGACTTTGACCTGCTGGAAAATAACGAAGCCTTCGCCGTCAGTAACCTGCTGATGGAAAAACTGCTCTCGGTTCCTCTCGATAAACTTAACGTCCGCGGCGGCGCCATCGCCCTCGGGCATCCCATCGGCGCTTCCGGCGCTCGAATTATCGTCACCCTCCTCTACGCCCTCCGTCAACAACAAAAATCCCTCGGACTGGCGGCGCTCTGCCATGGCACCGGCGGCGGCACGGCGGTGGCGCTGGAAAGGGTTTAAGTCAGTTATCAGTGATCAGTTAACAATTTAGGAGCAACCCTATGCTATCTCTCGGACTGGAAGATAAAGTCATCGTCGTCACCGGCGGCAATCGGGGCATCGGCGCCGCTATTGTCGCGCTTCTACAAGACCTCGGCGCTAAGGTGGCCTTTACGGATCTCAAGGTGGATAACGGCCCCAGCGGCGCTTTGGGCGTGGCGGCGGACGTGACGGATCTGGATTCGATGACCAGCGCCGCTCAGACAATCGAAGCCCAACTGGGGCCGGTTTACGGCGTGGTGGCCAACGCCGGTATCACCAAAGACAACTTTTTCCCGAAACTAACCCCTGCGGATTGGGACGCGGTCTTAAACGTCAACCTCAAGGGCGTGGCCTACAGTATTAAACCCTTCATTAGCGGCCTCTACGAGCGCAAAGCCGGCTCCATTGTGGCCATTAGCTCCATCTCCGGGGAGCGGGGCAACGTCGGCCAAACCAATTATTCCGCCACCAAGGCCGGGGTCATTGGCATGATGAAATCCCTAGCTCGGGAAGGCGCTCGCTACGGGGTGCGGGCCAACGCCGTCTCCCCCGGTTTTATCGACACGGAGATGACCCTAGCGATTCGGGAAGATATCCGCCAAAAAATCACCGCCGAGATTCCCTTCGGACGCTTTGGCAAACCGGAAGAGATCGCCTGGGCGGTGGCGTTTCTCCTCTCTCCCGTGGCCAGTAGCTACGTAACTGGGGAAGTTCTCCGGGTTAACGGCGCTCATCATACCTAGGAACGTTTAATTCTAGGGTTCGTCTTCCTTCGGCGCCGCTTCTAGTTCTTCTAGGGCCGGCGCTGGGCTAATTGTTTGCTTTCAGGAATGGAGACCTCCGGCGGCAGTTTATACTTTATGCTCCTTATCTCTGGCGATTTCCCTCTCCTATCCTTAAGAAGGGCGCTATCAACCCCTTGTCCCTCATAGGGAGGGCATTCTCCGCAGTCGGGAGTTCCCCGGTCTCTGGCTCCATCTCTAAGTTAATATCTTTGTCTAAATCGAGCGCTATTACCTAGCCCCTCATTTAACACCCTACAACTAACGGTGAAGCTCACTGGACGAAAGCAACCATTGCGCTTTAGCCGGAATATTGAGGCGTTCCAGTCCAGCGCTAGGTCATACCCCTTAAGACTAACCCGCCATCTCACTGGCAATCATCTCTGCCTGTTTCAGTACCGTTTCCGTTGCTAGTAACTGCATATCGGGCGGGTAGCCGTATTGTCGTAGGATACGCTTCACAATGACTTTCAGCTTCGCCCGCACACTTTCCTTGATTGTCCAGTCGATCGTGGCGTTCTCGCGAATTTTCTGGGTCAGCGCCACCGCTAACTCCCGTAACTTGTCCTGTTGCATCAGTTCCCGGGCGCTTTCGTTGTTAGCCACGGCGGTATAGAAGGCGTATTCGTAGTCTGACGGCCCCATATTCTGGGCTTCGGCGTCGGAGGCGACGATCTCTCGACTGATGCGGATCAGCTCCTCTATGACCTCGGCGGCGGTGAGGATCTTATTCTGATACTTCTTGATGGCTTTTTCTAGCATTTCCATCAGGGTTTTGCTCTGCACCAGGTTCTTTTTCGCGCGAACCTTCAGCTCGTCGTTGAGTAGTTTTTTCGGCTCTCCGGGAATGAGGCTGGTAGTTAGGGAGCCAATTAACCAGAACCCTTACTGGATGAGCTTTTCTGAGTTAACGCCAAATCTTAATTGTATAACAGGATACAGTCTTCGGCGTGCTCCCCAGAGAGCCGACATTATTTCGTATCTTCCAGCATCAATCAATTTCTCCAGTAGCTAATGCTAAAGCTATCAAGGAGTGTATGTTGAGAGAGAACGAAATTTTAATAACTCGTTCTGGCACTGCTGCGCGTGCTGCTTTAGTCACAAAAAAATATACAAGTTGGGCTGGTTCAGATGACATGATTAGGGTATTCTCAGATGCCAAATACGATGCAGGATTTCTCACAGCATTCTTTTTAACTCCTTATGCAAAGCATCAAATTTTTGCTCAAATCTACGGTGGAGTAGTAGACCACGTGGATGAACATTATATAGCAAACGTTTTATGCCCAGATGTCCCTATTGAAGAGCAAAAAATAGTAGGAGATTACATTCGCAATGCATTTTCATGCAAAGATGAAGCTAATGATGTTGAGGATGAGGCGATCGCAGAATTAGAGGCTATAATTTCAGGCTAGTGTAAAAATAGTTTAAATACGTTGCGTCCTTCGTTACATGTCAGAAGAAATCCAATTTCGTCATTACTTTGTCGATGAGGCAGGTGATCTCTCATTTTTTGATAAAAAGGGTCGCATCATCGTAGGACAACCCGGAGCATCCAAATTTTTCATGGTGGGTGTTGCTCAAATTGCTGATCCAGAGCAAGTTGCTTGGGAACTGGACTCGCTTCGCTCTAGCCTAATGACCCACCCACGCTACAAAGGCATATCTTCCATGCAACCGGAAGCCAAAAAGACAGCCGTTGCTTTCCATGCAAAAGATGACTACGCCGAGATTCGAGAAAAAATTTTTGAGCTAATTCAATCTTTTGACGTTAAAGTTTTTGTAGCCATTCGTAGCAAGGCTGAAATCGCTGAAGCGGCAAAGGCAGATTATAAAAGCTTAGGTAAGAAGCTTCAACAAAATGCCATCTATGATGACCTGATCAAACGCTTGTTTAAAGGAATGCTTCATAAGGCGGATGTCATCGAGATTGCCATTGCCAGACGGGGTAAAGAAGCTCGCGAAGAAGCTTTAGAGCAAGCAATTAATCAAGCTCAGAAAAATTTTGAAGCTCAGTGGAAAATTAGCTCAAATAGTTCAGTTCTTATAAAACCTGCTTATCCATCTCAGGTTGCAGGCTTGCAGATCATCGACTACTATCTCTGGGCGAGACAAAGACTCTATGAGCGAGAGGAAGACCAGTTTTTTGGCTCTCCGGGAATGAGGCTGGTAGTTAGGGAGCCAATTGGCCAGAACCCTTACTGGATGAGCTTTTCTGAGTTAATGTCAAATCGTAACTGTATAACAAGATACAAGTCTCGGCGTGATCCCCAGAGAGCCAGTTTTTTCGGCCACTTGCCAAAAAATATAGGTTGATTATGGATTTATGATAGACGCAATAAACCTTACGGCGAGTGGTATAGCGACCGGAATCCATTAACCCTTGAAAAACAAAGAGGGGCTAGGTCTAAGTAGGGTTACCACTTGGACACACGACATGAAGCCGACGTTCGCCCCTATATAATAGAGTATACACTATGTAAATCAATTCTTTAAAAACTTTATTTTAGCAGTTTCAAGCCTTTTAGTGGAGAAAAAAACGACTATCAAAGCTTTTGGGAGAAAGTGCTCATCAACGGGCCGGTTTGCCCCCCCCTAATTTTCAGTTAGGGGGATGAAGCAGTCTATCCACCGTCACCCAAGCGTCGCGGCGCTCTAGTCTGCGGGTGTTCAGCTAACCCGCTCCCCTAGCGCCAAAAAGACTCTAGATCAATCGCCTCGATTTCCTGTTGGACTTCCAAAAAGAAATTGCTTTGGGTCAGTTGAGCCACATCCTGCTGGCGCTTGCCCTGGTCAATCTCGACCTTCAGATCCGCCAATTGTTGTCTCAATTCCGCTTCCCGGCGCTTGCGCTCGCTGATATCCTGCACCATGCCTTCATAGTATAAAGCCCGCCCCTGACTATCTTTAACTAAACGGGCGTCGATCTGCGTCCAAATAATTTCCCCATCCTTGCGGTAGGAGCGATACTCAAAGTTCTTCACCGTGCCCTCCGTCTCTAGACGGCGCTGGAATTCGACCCGGCGCTCGGGATCGACGTAGATCTGTCGGCCAATATCCGTAATTTGCTCAATCATTTCCTGGCAAGAGTCATAGCCATAGATCCGGGCCAGCGCCGCGTTCCCCCGCAGATAGCGCCCCTCGGGGCTGGATTGAAAAATTCCCTCCACGGCGTTCTCAAAAATACTGCGGTAGTTTTCCTCGGCGATGCGCAGGGCTTCCTCCGCTTGGCGGCGCTCGGTAATACGGCGCCGTAAATCCCCCAGCGCCAAGGTGAGACCGCCGACGCCGACCACGGAAATGCCGCTCAGGAGGACGAACATCTGCTTTAACCCCTCTCGGGTTTGGATTTCATAGCTTTCTAGGGGTTGAATAATCTCCAACACCCCCCGCACGTCCCCCACCCGCCAGTCGGTTTTAGGACTGCCGGCGTAGCGATTATGGCAATCAATACAACTCGCCTTCATCAAACTGGCTTCCGCGTATTGCAACACCGGGCGCCCTTGATCGTCCCGAAATCGGATATAGGGTTGGGCGGGATTTTTACGCAACTCCGCCAAAGCTTGCCGCTCAAAATCATTGCGGGGGCCGCCGTCTTTTTGTCGCCAGGGGAAGGGGTAATCGCTGTAGAGCCGCGCCGACATGCCCATATTTTTAGCCTGAATATGACGGCTTAACTCGATCAGATAGGTGGAGGGAATGGGAATAGCGTTCGCTTGATTGAGGTGATCATGGGTAATCTTAATGTCTGGCAGATTTTTCAACTCCTCCGCCACCCGCTCGCTATACAGAAGTCCGGCTTGCTTGAGCGCCTCGGCCGTCAACATGGCGTTCTGGGTCGCCTGGCTCTGGACGAGGGCTTTGGACAATTGGGCCATGCTCAAAAGGGTGGCGATGACAATTCCCACAAACAGCAGGGTGAGAAGCGTGACGGCGCGGCGGGTCAACAGTCGAACTAAGCCGCGCCAGAATCGGCCCCCCGATCCGCTACCAACGGGCCGCATCGTCGCCGCCTTGAAGCCAGGCTTCCAGATCGTGAACCGCCGGCGCCGCGTTAAATAAATGCAAGCCAAAGTCCCGAGATAAAGCCTCGCAAACCCGGATGCCCCGCAGACTATTGCCCTTGGCGTCGAGGAGAGGAGAATAAGTCCCAATGCCCAGTTTCCCCGGCGCCGTCGCCGTAATGCCGCCCCCGACGCCGCTTTTAGCCGGTAGCCCCACTCGGTAGCACCATTCCCCGGAGGCGTCGTACATACCGCAGGTGAGCATGACGCTAATCACGTCCTGGACATAGGTTTCCGCTAAGGCCCGCTCTCCGCTGACGGGATTAACGCCGCCGTTGGCTAGAGTGGCGGACATCAGCGCCAGATCCCGAGCGTTGACCATCAGGGAGCATTGTTGAAAATATAAATCCAAGGTCTCCTCGATCTTCTCGCTCACCATGCCGAAATTAAGCATCAGGTAAGCCATGGCCCGGTTACGATTCCCGGTGGCTTTCTCCGATAGAAAGACCGGCATATTAATATCCAATTCCCGCCCCGTATAGCGCCGGAACATTTCCAACACCCGTTTCAGACGCTCGGCGCTGTTAGCGCCCTCGATCAAGTCCGCCGTGGCGATGGCGCCGGCGTTGACCATGGGGTTGTAGGGACGGTTGGTGGCTTCGTCTAGAACAATAGAATTAAACGCCTCCCCGGTGGGTTCCACCCCCACTTTGCTGAGCACATACTCCCGGCCGTGATCCTCCAGCGCCAAGCCGAAGATAAAAGCCTTAGAAATGGACTGAATGGTGAAGAGGACATCGCAGTCCCCCGCTTCAAAAATTTGTCCCGCTTTTGTGGCGACGCAAAGGCCAAAATCGTTTGGGTCCGCTAGCGCCAATTCGGGAATGTAGTCCGCCACGGCGCCGTCTTGAAGAGGTTGGTATTTCTGGCGCAGGTCGTTGAGATACCCGCGAAAGGGAGAGGCCGCGGCGGCGATGTCATTAGCTAGGGCTTCTAAATTACCGATGGACATGGGTCTTAAACCTCCCGGAGTTGTTGGGCGACGCGACGAAACTCGGCGCTGATGGGGTGGTCGGGGTACTGGACACAAAAGACTCCCTCGCTGGCCAGTTGGACAAAGCGTTCGGAGAGGGGAAAGACCCCCGCCACGGTTTCCCCGTAGGTTTCCTCCACTTTGGTTTTCAGCGCCTCCAGATTGAGTTGGGGATGGACTTTGTTCAAGGCCAGTAACATCCGTCGGGTTTTGAGTTGTCGGGCCACGTCCACCACCACCGCTGTGCCCTGGTAATCCTGTTTGTCAGGGCGGAGAATCAGGAGTAAAAAATGGGAAATGGCGATGGAGAGAAAGGTTTCCTTGGATAGCCCCGGATGGGTGTCGATCAAGAGATAGTCTAGGGTCAAACTTTTCACTAAACTGCGAAAACCGTCGTTCAAGCGCCGCACATCGTAGCCGTCCTTGAGAATCCGGGCGATATCGTCCGCCTTAATACTGGCGGGCACCAGAAACAATTGCCCCGGCGCCGTCACCCCCAACCCCGCGCCGACGTCGTAGGCCGCCTCTTCGATGGCGCTCTCTCCCCAGAGGTAGGTATTGAGGGTTTTCTCTATGTGTTCCGGCTCAAGGCTAAAAAGGTTGTGAATCCCCGGAGAGGGCACGTCGGTGTCCACCACGGCGACCCGTTGACCCCCCAGGGCCAGGGTCGCGGCGAGGTTGGCGGTAAAATTAGACTTACCCGTGCCGCCTCGGTAGGAGTGGACGGAAATAACGATGGGCATCGGCGCTACGGAAGATGAATCATAATGATTAATACTATCCAAGCAACCCAACCCCAAAAGCGTAGCCTAAGACACCTTATCTGGGATGATTGGGAAAAATTGAAAGGCAAAACCGGACTCCTAGGAAGCGATTTATGGAATGGTTTTTAATCGCCTTGACCGGCGTTCTCGGCTTGCTCTCCCCGGTGGGGCTGGTGGCGGATCAGGTGATCGAACAGGGGATTCGGCGCTCGGTGACGGGGGTGGAGGAACTGGCGGTTCGCGTCGATAACACTCCCAGTTGGCAAATTGTTCAGGGGAAAGTCCAACGGGCGCGGATCGCCAGTCGGGGTTTGGAAGTCTTCCCCCAGGCCCGAATCGCGGCGGCGGAATTGGAAATTGAGGCCATTGATTTCAATTGGGCCGAGTTGGAGGGGCGTAATCTGCCGGCCCTGCGGCGCGCCCTCCGGCGCCCTTTGGACGGAGCTTTTCGTTTGACCCTGACCCAGGCGGATCTGAATCGAGCCTTGGCCAGCGCCGAGGTTCTGGCCCGACTGCAATCCCTGTTAAATCGGATTGTGCCCCCGGAGGCGCCGCCCTTAACCCTCAAGGCGTTACAGTTAACGCTTCTGCCGGAGAACCGCCTGGAACTGGCTTTAACTTTAGAACAAACTCCCCCCGGCGCCGCGGCGCCGGAAACCTTACCGATTCGGGTGAATACCGGTCTTAAACTGATTCAGGGGCGCCGGTTAGAATTGGTGGAGCCGACCGCGACCCTCGGGGAGCGCCGTATTTCCAGTCGTATCCTCAAGACCGTGGCCGGAATTGTCAACGAGCGTCTCGACCTGGGGCGGGCCCAAAGCCAGGGGATCGTCGCCCGTCTCCTCCGCTGGCAAATTAGCCCCGAGGAGATCCAAATCGCGGGCTTTCTCCGTCTGGAGCCGGCGGCGCCTTGACGACCGCCAGAGTCTTGACCCAATCCCCCTTTGCTCCCCAGGATCAAGAGGCGCGCTTATCCATTCCTCCCCAATCCCCTATGGTTCTCGCCCCGCCCCGCCAGAGTCGCGTTTTTACGCTCCCAGTTCACCTATCGGAGAATTACGGCCCGTGGTTAGCGCAATGTTTAGACCAGAACCGGGGCGGCCACGTCGTCACCCTCAATTCAGAGATGGTGATGCTGGCGGAAAAAGAGCCAAAGGTTCACCAAATCATTAGTCAGGCGGAATTGGTGGTGCCCGACGGCGCCGGGGTGACCCTGTATCTGAAACTGGAAGGGATCGACCAGCGGCGCTGTCCGGGGATCGAGTTGGCGGAATGGTTAATCCAAAGCGCCGCCCAGGGGGAAAACCCCAGATTAATCGCCTTCTACGGCGGCGCGCCGGGAGTGGCGGAACAGGCCGCCCAACGCTGGCGGGGGGAATATCCTCATTTAAAGATTTTGGTTAATCACGGCTTCCTTGCCCCGGAGGAGCGGGAACTTTGGCTCCAAACCCTCAAGGAAAAACAACCCCCCTTAATCTTTGTCGGTCTCGGCGTCCCCCGGCAGGAGTATTGGATCGCCGAAAACCGTTATCTTTGCCCCCAGTCTTGGTGGATCGGGGTGGGGGGCAGTTTCGACGTCTGGTCCGGCGCGAAGGAAAGAGCGCCCCGATGGTTTTGCGACAATAATCTGGAATGGCTCTACCGCCTCTATCAGGAACCCTGGCGCTGGCGCCGGATGTTGGCCCTGCCCCGCTTTCTCCTACGGGCGCTGACGGCTCGTTAACCTGTTACATTCCGTTACAAAAAAGCGGTAAAAAAATTTACATAACGTAACACACAGAAAGGGCCCCGGCGGTGTATAAAAGATTACGGAGAGATTCAAACAGGGCGGAGGTCAAGCGCCGTAAGCCTTTGAGAGTTTCTCTGATTTATGAGACCATCCTGAGCTTTTCTCAGTTTTCCCGGCTATTCCCTAGGAAGATTGCGGAAAAGTTACATTCCGTCTCTGAATCCATAGAGGGAGTCCCCAGACGTCCTCAAGGTTAAATTCTCCTTTGGGGAAAACCAATTTTTATATAATCCCAACTCAAACTCTGTCAAGTAGGAGATTCATTCAATGTTAGACCTCTTCACTCGGGTTGTATCCCAAGCTGACGCTCGTGGCGAGTACCTCTCTGCTTCCCAACTGGACGCTCTGACCTCCACCGTCGCCGAAGGCAACAAACGCCTCGATTCCGTTAACCGGATCACCGGCAACGCGTCCGCTATCGTTTCCAACGCCGCTCGCGCCCTCTTCGCCGAGCAGCCCCAACTCATCCAACCCGGTGGGAACGCCTACACCAGCCGTCGGATGGCCGCTTGTCTGCGGGACATGGAAATCATCCTCCGCTATGTCACCTACGCGACCTTCACCGGCGACGCTTCCGTCCTTGAAGATCGTTGCTTAAACGGTCTGCGTGAAACCTATGTCGCCCTAGGGGTTCCCGGCGCTTCTGTCGCCGCCGGCGTGCAAAAAATGAAAGAAGCCGCCCTCGAAATCGTCAACGATACCAACGGTATCACCCGCGGCGATTGCAGCGCCCTCGTCGCTGAAATTGCCGGCTACTTCGACCGCGCCGCCGCCGCTGTTGCCTAGTTTGTTAGGTCAACCGCAACCGCCCTATCTAGGAAACTTTTTCACCATTCATCACGGGAGATACTAAAACCATGAAAACCCCTTTAACCGAAGCCGTCGCTACCGCTGATTCCCAAGGCCGTTTCCTGAGCAGCACCGAACTGCAAATCGCTTTCGGTCGTCTGCGTCAAGCCAACGCCGGTCTGCAAGCCGCCAAAGCCCTCACCGCCAACGCCCAAAACCTGGTCAACGGCGCCGCCCAAGCGGTTTACAACAAATTCCCCTACACCACCCAAATGCAAGGCGCCAACTTCGCCGCCGACCAACGGGGTAAAGACAAGTGCGCTCGCGACATCGGTTACTACCTCCGCATCGTCACCTACTGCTTGGTGGCTGGCGGTACCGGTCCCCTTGACGAGTACCTGATCGCTGGGATTGACGAAATCAACCGCACCTTCGATCTCTCCCCCAGCTGGTACGTGGAAGCTCTGAAATACATCAAAGCCAACCACGGCCTCTCTGGCGATCCCGCTGTGGAAGCCAACTCCTACCTCGACTACGCCATCAATGCCCTGAGCTAGTCAGAACCTAGATTCTACACTTGACCTGGATAAGGCGGGGGGCTGTTGACGATGGGTTAACAATCTTCTTCCTTGTCCAGGTCTTGCTATATCCGTCTAAAAAAACAAGACTCAAAGGAGAATTTTAGGATGACTAGTTTAGTATCGGCCCAGCGCCTCGGCATTCTGGCTTTAGAGCAAGCGGCGCCGTTGGAAATGCGTCCCAACCGGACGGAAGGGGAAGTGGAAGCCGCGATTCGGGCGGTTTACCGTCAAGTCCTCGGCAACGAGCACCTGATGGCCTCAGAGCGCCTGACCAGCGCCGAGTCCCTGCTACGGGGCGGGGAAATTTCCATCCGGGACTTTGTCCGGGCGGTGGCGCTGTCGGATCTTTATCGCCGCAAGTTTTTCCAAGCCAATCCCCAAACCCGTTTCATCGAGTTGAACTACAAACATCTCCTCGGACGGGCGCCCTATGGTCAGGAGGAAATCGCCTTCCACACCGACCTCTACAGCCAGGGCGGTTACGAAGCGGAGATCAATTCCTACATCGACTCTCCCGAATATACCGAAAGTTTCGGGGATTCTATTGTGCCCTACTACCGCGGCTTTAGCACCCAACGGGGGCAAAAAACCGTGGGCTTTAGCCGTTTGTTCCAACTCTACCGGGGCTACGCCACCAGCGACCGCACCCAGAGCGGCGGCGGTCGGGCTAAACTAACCCGGGAATTGGCGCTCAACAGCGCCTCCCCCGTGGATAGCGGCTCCACCACGGAAAGTCTCCGGGGAACCTCCGCCGGGGAACGGGGCCAACTCTACCGCGTCCGGGTGGTCATGGGAGCTAAGCTCGGCGCTGGAACCCGTATTCGCCGGAGTAATCAGGAGTACCTCGTCTCCTACGAGCAACTCTCCGACAAACTACAGCAAATCAACCGCCAAGGCGGAATGATTACCAGCATCACCGCCGCCTAGCGCCGGTTTGCCCTCGTTCACCCTTACCCAAAAGGAGTTATTTCCCTGTGCCCATTACCGTCGCCGCCTCTCGTTTAGGCATCGCGCCCTACAACGAGACTCAACCTGTGGAACTGCGTCCTGATTGGACGACCGAAGACGTCAATTTGGTGATTCGGGCCGCCTATCGTCAGGTGCTCGGCAACGATTACATCATGGATTCCGAGCGTCTCAAGGGGGCCGAGTCCCTTCTGCGCAACGGCTCCATCAGCGTGCGGGAATTTATTCGCACCCTGGCCAAGTCGGAACTCTACAAGAAGAAGTTTTTCTACGGCAGTTTCCAAACCCGCGTCATCGAACTCAACTACAAACACCTGTTGGGTCGGGCGCCCTATGGGGAAGACGAAGTGGTGTTCCACCTCGACCTCTACGAAACCCAGGGCTTTGACGCCGAGATTGACTCCTATCTGGATTCCGTGGAATACCAGGAAAACTTCGGGGAAAATATCGTTCCCTACTACCGCTTTAACAACCAAGTGGGCGACCGCACCGTGGGCTTTACCCGGCTGTTCCGGTTGTACCGGGGCTACGCCAATAGCGACCGGGCCCAACTAGAGCGGAAAGACTCCCGTCTAGCCACGGAACTGGCCCAAAACACCGCCTCCGCCATCATCGGCCCCAGCGGCAGTAACAGCGGCTGGGCTTACCGTCCTTCCAAAGCCGGCGTCACTCCCGCCAAAGCGCTGGGCGGCTCCGTTCCCTTTGGCAAAGCGGGCAAACTGTTCCGCGTCGAAATCGCCGCCATCAGCGCCCCCGGCTATCCCAAGGTGCGTCGGAGCAACAAGGCCATTATTGTGCCCTTCGAGCAACTCAACGCCACCCTGCAACAGGTGAGCCGTTTGGGCGGCAAAATCGCTAGCATCACCCCCGCTAGCTTAAATTAAGCCTTAAGATCCCAGGGAAGAATTCCCATGGCCTTTGCCTCTTTAAACAGGTTGAGGACAGCGGAATTCTCCTTTTTCTTTTTTTCTTGTTTATTTTTCCTTAACGAGGTTATTATTATGCTCGGTCAATCCGCTTTAGTGGGTTCCAATGGCGTCTCCGCCAATCGGGTCTTTGTTTACGAAGTCAGCGGTCTCAGACAGACCGAAGAAAGCGACAACAACGCCTACGATTTTCGCCGTAGCGGTAGCGTTTTCCTGAAAGTGCCCTACGCCCGCATGAACGAAGAAATGCGTCGCATCACCCGTCTGGGGGGCACCATTGTCAGCATTAAACCCTACAACAATTAACAGATATCAGTTAACAGTTAGCAGTTAACAGATGTCAGATATTTATCGTAGTTTGTTTATCAAGCAAGCCTTATTCTCTCCGCCTTTAGCTCTCTGCCAAAGGAGGGGGATTTTTGCGGGACTAGTCACCAGAATGATTCCCCTCCCGTGGAGAGGTGGTCAAGGCCAACGGCGTTCATAGACAATTTCCGATAATTGATAACTACTCACTGCTCACTGAAAAAATGGCTTTACTGATCGCTGGGGAGCGCAGTGGGGTGGGGAAAACCACCTTCACTTGGGCGCTTCTTTCTTTTTTGGCCCGGGGGCGTCACTCCGTTCAATCCTTTAAGGTGGGGCCCGATTATATTGATCCTCGTTTTCACCAACAGGTGACGAGGCGCCCCTGCCTCAATCTTGACCCGGTTTTAACCTCCCCAGAATGGGTGAAGGACAGTTGGCGCCGGGGTTGTCAGAGCGCCGAATTCGCCCTAGTGGAAGGCGCGATGGGTCTCTTTGACGGGGTGAGTTACCAAGGAATAAGGGATTACGCCTCCAGCGCCCATATTGCTCGCTTGTTAGGCATACCCGCGGCGCTGACAGTGGATTGTTCCCGTTTGTCTGGCTCTGTGGCGGCCATTGTCCAGGGCTACGGAAATTTTGACCCCGAGGTCAAGCTGGCGGGGGTCTTTTTAAATCGGGTGGCTAGCCGGCGCCATTTTCAACTCTTAGAACAGGCTCTAGAGCCGTTACATCTGCCCATTTTAGGAACCCTTTACCGGGGAGATTTGGAACCCCTGCAATCCCGGCATTTGGGACTGGTGCCGGCGCCGGAGTTGGAGAATTTTACGGAGTATCAAGAAAAATTGGCCCATCTAGCGCAGGGTTTTAATTGGCACCAACTCTGGCCCTTATTATCGGCGCCAACTTTAGATCCCCCTAAATCCCCCTTTACAAGGGGGACTTTGAGCAGTTTCCCCCCCTTTCCAAGGGGGGTTAGGGGGGATAAACTCAACATCGCCATCGCTCAGGATTTAGCCTTTAACTTTTACTACGCCGAAAACTTAGCCCTTCTGGAAGCCAACGGCGCCGAATTAATACCCTTTAGTCCTCTTCAGGATTCAGCCTTACCCCAAGGCGCTCAAGGTCTCATTTTAGGCGGCGGTTTCCCGGAAGTCTTCGCCGAAGAACTGAGCCAAAATCGGCGCTTGATTGCAGATTTACAGACAAAAATCCGCCAAGGTCTACCGGTTTACGCCGAATGCGGCGGGTTGATGTATCTTTGCGGCGCTTATCTGAACGCGGAGGAACGATCTTATCCTTGGCTCGGTATTTTACCCGCGGACTGCCGTTGGAGCGACCGTTTAACCCTGGGCTACCGTCAGGCGAAAACGATAGCGAAAACAGGCTTCGCCCCCCACGGAACCCAAATTAGAGGTCACGAATTTCATCGAACCCAATTGACATTGAGCAGTAAGCAGTTAGCAGTGAGCAGTGGAGTTTGGTATGATCCCTCTTCTTTGATAACTGATAACTGTTACCTGATATCTGATCTCTGTCATCTGTCATCTGACCTTGAGGGTTGGAGCGGCCCGACTCTACAAGCGTCCTATCTCCACGTTCATTTTGGCGGTTGTCCCCTCTTGCTGGAAGGATTTCTCGGCGCTTGTCGGCGCTATTCATAACAAAGCCTCAAAAGAAAGGGAAGCCCTTCCAGAGGACTTCCCTTCTTTGTAAACGGGTCGGCGCCGGCGCTTACATGGAAGAGCCTAAACCGGCGTAAGCGCCGTAGAAGAAGAGACCGACAACGGCGATGACGCCCATACCGGCCACGACGCCCACAACCCATAACGGAATTCTGCCTTCTGCAAACATAAAACCCTCCTTAAGGATGTTTAAAAAAGTTGTCTTAAAGCGCGATTAGTTGAAGAAATAGCTCGAAAAAAGAATGCCAAGCACAGCGACTAGGAGCAATCCCAAATAGAGGGAGGTGCGGTTAAGCTCTACCGGTTGGCGATTAGGGTTACTGTTTCTTTCCATGGGGTAAATTTTCTAACGTTGGATGAACTGCATAGCGGCGATAGCGCCGATGAAGAAAACGGTGGGCACAGCCAGGGTGTGAACCGCTAACCAGCGCACGGTGAAAATGGGGTAAGTAACGGGTTGATTGGGATTGTTGGTCGCCATAGTTGGGAATGCCTAAACAAAAAATAAGTTAATTATTGCTGTTGGTTAAAGCGCTGGATATCTTGACCGGCTTCGTAACGGTTTTCGATAATAGGAAGCTCTTGACGGGTTTGGGTAAAGTAGTCGTCCGGCCGGGGCGTGCCAAAGGCGTCGTAGGCTAGACCGGTGCTGACAAAGAGCCAACCCGCGATGAAGAGCATGGGGATGGTAATGCTGTGGATAACCCAGTAGCGAATACTGGTGACAATATCGGAAAAGGGGCGCTCCCCGGTAGAACCAGACATAAGTGTTCTCCTCTAAAACAACAAGCAGGGTAATGTTCAGTTTACTATTTTCCGGGGCGAATCGGGTTAATAATCCTAGAATCCGTTAGGCTGGCTCCGCCGGAGTTTCCGGGGCGGGGGAGTATTTCAGCAGAATCCCGTTTTGCCCCAGCACGTAGCCCCGCTGGTCGTCGAGAAATAAAATCCGGTAAAGGTTCGCGGGCACGTCTTCTAACTGCCGGTCTTTGGCCCAGGTCTGCCCTCCGTCGGCGCTGACCAGAAGATTGCCGCTCCCGCCAGCCACCCAGACTTCCTCCGGGGTGCGGAAAGCCAAATCCAACAGCCCCCAACTGCTCTTAGATTGGGGGGAAATGACGTCGCTCCACTCTTCGGCGTTGGGATCGGCGCTGAATTGCAGTTGACCGCCCCGGGCCAGGAGCCAGAGTTGCCCGTCCCGCCCGTAGCCCATTTTTTGCAAGCGCCGGGAAGAATTGCGGTTGTGGGGCGTCCACTCGACCTGACCGGGTTCCCAGGTGGAGTAAAAATTCCCCCGGGCGGAAACCGCCACATAGCGCCCGTCGGAACTGCGCTCAATGGTTCGGGCCACCCCCACGGCGCCTTGGACTAAGGCTTTCCAGTTTTTGCCGCCGTTGGCGGTTTTATAAATGGCCCCCAGATCGGTGATCATCTCCGCGGTTTGCGGCGCTAGCGCCGTCACGCTGTAGGGAGCGCCGGGCAGTTTCTCGGAAAGGGGAATGCGGGACCAGTTCTGGCCGCCGTCTTCGGTGTGGAGGAGGATGGAGGGCTTGCCGGCGATCCAGCCCTCTTGACCGTTAAAGCTCACCGAGGTGAAACTGGCTTTTTCTTCCCCCAAGTCAATGGGACGGGGTTGCCAGGTCGCGCCGCCGTCCGCGGTTTCAAAAATCGTTTCCTTCGTGCCCACCAGCCAACCGTGTTGGGGATCGTCGGTAAAGGCCAGATCGGCGAAGGTGGAGTCGGTTTCCAATCGGATCACCGTCCAAGGATTGGCTCCGAGGTCGGGAATGCGACTACACCCTAAACAAAGGAACGCAAGACTTATAAAAATCGCCAACCGTCGGAAAGTTTGCCCTAAAAATTTCATGATGGTATTTGTAGTACAATGCTAGAGAGCGCCGGGCGGTAGAATCAGAGCGGGGTCGCCAGTTTGGTATCTTTACGCCGAAAAGACTACTGCAATCCGTAGAGGCTAATAAAGAAGATAAAGCCCAGCAGTAAAGCGCCGAAAATCAGGAGATTTTTTTGCTCCCCCGTCATTTGGTTAAAGCCAAAGCCATAGTTCAAATTTTCGGAAAAGCCCGCCGGGGCGTTGCTGGCCCCCGTGTTGACAAACTGACTGCGGGATACGCCGCAGACGGGACAGCGCCAACTAAAGGGCAGGTCGTCAAAAGGCGTTCCGGGAGGAATTTGCGCTTTCGGATCTCCTTTGTCCGGGACGTAGACATAGCCGCAGGCCCGGCATTCGTGGTTGGGGGAAGCCAACTCGGAGAGCATCTTTTCAGGGAGTCGTTCGCTCATGGCAGATTCCGCAACTCGGTAAAATAGCTGTAACCGATTATCCCATAAAAGCCCCCTCCGCCCCGGCGCCGGGCCGACCTAGCGAAATTTCGCCCCCTTGGATTTAGCGCCGGCCCTGAACCGTTGGCGGCGCCGGCGATCTTCAAGGAAAGGTTAAGAAACGTTAAGAGATGCAAAGGAACATCACAAAGCGGACGTTAGCGATGTTTTGGCAAATACATAGCGCTACCCTAAAGATAGTGAGAGTCTGAGGAAAAAAGCGCTTTCAGGGTTTCCGCCACAACGTTGTCGCTCTTTTTCCTTGGGCTGATTTTTTTATCGCATCCTCCATGAGCATCGCCCCCCGTCTCCCGCCGTCCCCGTCTTTTTCAGGTTCCTCGCCGCCGGGGTTAGACTTGTCGGTCCAACCCTGGAACCTCGGCTAACCGTCGCTTTAATCGCTTAACTGCTCTTCAATTCCACTCCATTCCAATTGAACTAGGGAGAATTCAGTATGAAACTGTTAATTCAAGGCAATAATATTACCGTTACCGAAGCGATCCATGATTACGTCGAAGAAAAAGTAGAGAAGGCGGTTAAACATTTCCAGGGCATTACCTCCAAGGTGGACGTCCACCTTTCCGTGGCCCGCAACGCCCGCATTACCGATAAGCACAAAGCGGAGGTGACGGTTTACGCCAACGGCGCCGTGATCCGGGCCCAGGAAGGAAGCGAAAACCTCTACGCCAGCATTGACCTCGTGGCGGATAAGATCTCCCGGCAGTTGCGCAAGTATAAAGAGCGCCTGCTGGATAAAAACCAATCCCACGTCAAAACCAGCGCCAGCGTCGAAGATAAACCCGTAGAGGGGGATCTCATCGGCGACCGGACTCCCGAACTGCCCTCCCAGGTCGTGCGGATGAAATATTTCACCATGCCTCCCATGTCCATCGACGAGGCGCTGGAGCAATTGCAGTTAGTGGATCATGATTTCTATATGTTCCGTAATCAGGAGACCAACGAAATCAACGTTATTTATATGCGCAACCACGGCGGCTTTGGCGTCATCCAACCCCGCGCCAACGGCGAGTCTTAGTCTCCGAGTTAGCTTGCTTGACTGAACTCCGCCCCCTTCGGGGGGCTTTTTTCGCCGCTAAACCAGCGCTCTGTAAACTTTCGTGACAGAGCGCCCCGCCATTCCCCGCAAGGGATCGGCAAAATCCTAAACTGGGATTGTCGCTAAATTTACAACTCGTCGTCGGAGACTATCCCCATGAGCACTCAGGATAAAGCCCGAGAATTACTCGTTCAAGAGCGCCAACAGGAATCCCTACGCCATGAAACCATGGTCGAGCGGGCCGCGGAAACGGCGCCCCGGGCGGATGACAGCCTCGAAGAAAAGGCCCGGGAACTGCTGGCGGAGGAGCGCCAACAGGACAAACACTTAGAAGAAACCATGCTGGAACGGAGCGTGGAAGCGTTAAAAGATTAGGGTTACTCTTGCCGTCGGAGTTATAACCCCGGGGAATCGCCAGGGACGGCCGCGTCTTCCGCTACTATGCTGTTAGCTCGCTGTTGTTTTGCGGTTTCCCATGTTCGTTCCCCTGCTTGGACTGATTCTTGGTCTATCCATTTTGCTCTTGGGCGTTGTCGTTTATCGGGGTTATTTATCGCTTCCTTTTTTTCCCGGAATCGCCAAGTTAGAAGATAATCTCGTCTTTCTCTGGGGAACGGTCTCCTTAGCCTTGGCGGGGGCGCTGGGGATCGCCGGTTATTGGAATATTTTTCGCGGAGACGATCTCCGTCTGGGTCGTATTGTTTTAGGTCTGTTAGGATTAACGGTCACCGCCGGCGCCGTTTTGGAAACCTTAGAAGAGAATAATCCCCTGAAACGCTGGGTCATTTCCCAGAAAACGCGAGGGATCGGCCCCCTAGAGTTAATTGGCTATGGCTTGACCTTTCTCGGCGCCGTCGCCCTCCTGTCTATTTTTGGGGTCGCTTTCTTTGACTATAACTACGGCGGGGACGCCTTTATGTATCATGTTCCCTTTGCCGCTCGTCTTTGGAATATCATTACGCCAGAGCAATATACCTTTGAATATTTTACCGAAAATCGCTTTTTAGGCTTTCCCCTCCTAGCCAACTGGTTGCAAGGTTTATTTTGGTTTATTTTTCGGCGAATTGAAGCCACTAATTTAGTGGCCTACGTTAGCTTAATCCTGTTAATTATTTACCTCGTTCGAGTCGTTAAAATTCCCTTTTATTTAGCGACTCTTTCCCTGCTGGCCGTGCCCATGATCCACATGCACGCGGCTAGGAGTTATATTGATTTACCGGGTAACGTCGCCCTTGCCGTTTATATTTTAACGCTATACTTACTCTATATTGGTCAGAGAGAACTGAACCGTAATAGTTTAATCTTGCTCTTTCTCGGCGCCTTCAGCGCCGCCCAGATTAAACTGCAACTGATTCCCCTCGTTTTCCTATTAATTTTAGCCACCTTGCCCCTCCTTGTCCGCCATTACTGGCAAGTCGGGCGACCCCGCTTAGAGAATAATTTGAGATTACTAAAAGTGGCGGGGGTCGTTTTTCTCGCCAGTTTAGTAATTTTTTCCGTCCCCATTAAAAATATCGTCCTCTATCACAATCCCGTTTATCCCATTAAAATTACCCTCGCGGGTCAGGCGCTGAATCACACGGAAAGCTCCCCGGATTTCATGCATCCCAGCCTGCGTCAACTTTCTCCCCCCCTCCGGTGGGGGCGTTCGGTCTTGGAAATCGACGCCTTTGACGAGCGCCGTCCTTGGCCCTGGACCTTAGCCATGGATTTTATTTCCTGGCACGAAGAGCGCTTTGGTTTGGGGGGCTATTTCGGCGCTTATGTAGTCTTTAACTTGGTTTTATTCGCCCTGTTGTGCGCCTTAAATTGGGGTCGGGAAACCTGCGTCGCCTTAATTTTCTTCGCCGCCATGACCGGCATCACCGTCTGGATGCCCCAGTCCTACGAACTGCGCTATTACATGTACTGGATGATGGTCTTGGTGAGTTTAAACGCCTATTTAGTCTGTCGCTATAGCGAAACTCGGCGGGGAGTCAATCAGTGGCTCCGACCTCAATATTTTGGACTCGTCGCCTTAGTTTTCACCCTGATCTTTGTGGATAAAACCGATAAATTTTTCACCTATCCCGCCTTCCAACCCCTTTCCCAACAACTCCAGCAAAAAGGTTTTCTGGACGAGAAAATCCTCGGCGCTATCCAACCCGGGGACAAAATTTGTCTGGTCAATAAAGCGCCGATGACCTTTCTCTACAGTTCCTATTTTCATCCCCAAAGTCCGTATCGCCTGCGGGGAGAATTCGCCCTGGACGACCAGTGGGTTAAAGATAAATGCCAGGGCTGGAAAATTCTCCGTTAATCAACTTTAACCGCCTAATTTTTCGACAACCAACGAGCCGCGTCCTTGGCGTGGTAGGTCAGAATTAAATCGGCGCCGGCCCGTTTCAAGCTCAGTAACGTTTCTAGCGCCACCCGTTCCTCGTCAATCCAACCCCGGAGCGCCGCGGCCTTAACCATGGCGTATTCCCCGGAGACGTTGTAGGCCGCCACCGGCAGGTTGGTCATTTCCTTAATCCGCCAGATAATATCCATGTAGGACAGCGCCGGTTTTACCATCACCATATCGGCGCCTTCTAGCAGATCCAGTTCCACCTCCTTGAGAGCCTCCCGAGCGTTGCCGGGATCCATTTGGTAGGTGCGCCGGTCGCCAAACTGGGGGCTAGACTCCGCCGCGTCCCGGAAGGGGCCGTAGTAGGCGGAGGCGTATTTAGCGGCGTAGGAAAGGATAGGCGTATCGCTAAAACCCGCTTCGTCTAAGGCTTCCCGAATGGATTGCACAAAGCCGTCCATCATGCCGGAGGGGGCGATAATATCGGCGCCGGCCCGGGCTTGGGAAACGGCGGTTTTTTTCAACAATTCTAGGGTGGGGTCGTTCAAGACCCGACCGGTTAAATCGCCGGTTTGCAGGTAGCCGCAGTGGCCGTGCTGGGTGTATTCGCACAAACAGGTGTCGGCGATCACCACCAGATCCGGTAAAGCCTCTTTGACCGCCGTCGCCGCCTTTTGGACAATGCCGCAATCATGCCAAGCGCCGGTGGCGTCGTCGTCTTTAACGTCGGGAATGCCGAAGAGAATAATGGCGGGAATGCCCAGATCCGCGACTTCCTTGGCGTCCTCCACAATCTTGTCCACCGAGAGTTGATAGACCCCCGGCATGGAGACCACTTCTTTGGCCACTCCGGTTCCCGGCGCGGCAAAGAGAGGATAGATCAGATCGTTAACCGTCAAGGTGGTTTCCCTGACCATACGGCGCAGGGGGTCGCTTTGACGAAGACGGCGGGGGCGAGTGATGGGAAACATGGAAGGGGGAAAGGGGTATTGTTAAAAGGACGCTAAACCCATCATTTTACGGCGCCGGTTTCAGGATTGAGCTTGGAGCTTAAGATTTTGTTAAATTTGCCCCAAATCCTCATGGGGAAGTGTTCCAGAACTAGAAAAGTGAGCTAAGACAGAGATTAGGACTGTTCATTAAACTGTGGCTAATACCTAAACTCGTGTGTTAAATTCCTCGCTAGCAAATAAGAGCAAGTGTTCAGCCGCCTAAGTTAAGTCCCTTTGTAAGGGAAGAGAGATTATGTCCTAGCCATTTTTTCGTACAAGGAAACTTAAATCTATGAAATTACTTAATTTTGCTCTCCTGCTCTCACTCTTGGGATTCGGTAACGGTAAGGTCTTAGCTCAAGCGCCAAAATTTGCCCTGGCTTGTATTGGCACGGAGACGGGGCGCACAATTAACTATTTTTATCGCTGGGGCGACAAGGGCGACTGGAATCAAGGCAGTGTGGCGCCGGGTAAATGGAAAAAAATGATTTGGGAATACGATTATCCTGGCGAGAATCGCTCCCCCCAACTCACGATCCGCTATGACGACGACGCCACCTCCCGCACGAACTTTGTGCGCACAAAAATTTCGCCCTACGCCGCCCGCGGTTCCAACTGCGAGGATCACGGTAAAACCTATAACTTTTACCAACGGGGCGACGAAATCTATATCAAAGAAGAAGATTAGAGCCGGGGCGGTAAAATAGGCGAGTTGTCCCGTCTTTGTTAACCTAGACCCGTGGCCGCCTCTCCCCAACTGCCCCCCGAAGCCGGAAGTCTGGCTTCCGCCCCCGAACTGAAAGCCACCGCCGAGAAGTGGTTTGAATTTTTGGTGCGGGTGCAACCCCACCACACCGACTACAGCGGCGCCGTCTGGCACGGCGCCTATTTAACCTGGATGGAAACCGCTCGGGTGGAATGTCTCCGGGCCATTGGCGTAGATTTTGCCGAACTGGTGGCCCTGGGATGCGACCTGCCGGTGGTGGATCTCTCCCTGCGCTACCACCGTTCCCTCCGCCTGGGGCAAACGGCGCTGGTGAAAACCGCCATGCAGGAAATCCAGGGGGTGCGTCTGGATTGGGACTACCGCATTGACTGTCTAGAAACCCAGGAGCTTTGTCTAACCGCTAAAGTGACCCTGGTGGCCGTCGACCCCGCCAAGGGGAAAATTCGGCGCCGACTGCCGCCGGAAGTCCGGGAGATTTTAGCCAAACTAACGGCCCGGGGAGAGGTCGGGGGCCCAGAGCGCCAAAGCGCCGACTGCAAAGACTAATAAAGCGAAAACGCCCCCTAGGGTGACCCCCAACCGCCGAAGAATGGGACTGACTTGATATTGGACAATGAGCCGGTCTCGAACCAACACTTCCGGGGGTTTGGGCCAGGTTTGACCATCGTACCAGCCTGACTCCTCATAGATCACTCGCTCGGAGCGGAGACGGTCGGCGATATAGAACCAGCCGAGGAAAATTCTGAGGACGAGAAGTCCCAGGGCGAGGCCGAGACCCAGCAGGGTGGCGAGGGTAAAAGACAAGGGATATTTAGCGGGGGGGAAACTGGCCGCGGCGATGGGGCTGGCCAACAGCGCCGCCCCCAGGGAAAAGAACCCTAATTTCCGACCGTAGCGGTGGAGGGGCAGGGCGCCCCAGCCTAAAATCCAGGCGGATTTGAGGGCTTCGTATTCGTTAATGGGGCGTTGCTCCTGGGGAACGGGGCAGAGGGTTGACTCAGAATCCGGCATCATCCTCGACTGGGGGCGTTGGCGGGCAAGGTTTTTTCCTAACTGTAGCCTAAAAACAGATATCAGTTACCAGATATCAGATTTCAGCGAGGTTGGGGGATCGGGGGGCGAAATGAGACTAGGGAAAAATTTTTTTGTCTACCCCCTTGCCTAAATCCCCTTACCCTTGCTATGATGAACGACTGTTGTCAGCATTCCTCGGTAGCTCAGTGGTAGAGCGGTCGGCTGTTAACCGATTGGTCGTAGGTTCGAATCCTACCCGGGGAGTTTTATTAAAAACGAAGTTTAAAATCTTTGCTTGAGCGTAGAGGAAGTTCTATCAAAGTTCACTTACTGAATCAAGTCATCGATATTAGCCCGCATCGTCTGACAAATTTGGTCTAGGGGCAAATCGTTCGCGTCGTAGCCAAAAGGATTTTCAATTTCCGAGCCAATTTCCTCAATGCCAAAAATCGCGAAACTGGTCAGTCCCACAATGGGCGCCGTCAGCCAGAGTAGTTGATCTACTAATTCAAAGGGCAGACTCAGGCAATAGATGAAAACCAGTTGCTTGAGGTGAATGGCGTAGGCCAGGGGCATCGGCGTTTTCAAAATCCGCTCGCAGGCGCCGAGGGCGTCCACCATTTGATCCACCAGTTTTAACAGGGCGCTAGCCTGATAAGGGTTGAGGGCATGGCGCTCCAATTGCCGGTTCAGGTAGGCGCTCACCCAAAGGGCGATCCTCAAGGGAGGATGATGAACCTGTTGTAACTGTCGATAGTCCTCCGGGGAAACCAGCGCCGCTAATTCGCGATTGACGGTTTCCCCCCGCAGAAATAGCTTGGCGCTCACTGAAAAGGCGACGAGCAGTTTGATGACCTCCCGTTTTTGCCGGCGGTCCTCCGGCGCCGTTTCTTTGACTAGAACCCAAATCCCTCGGGAGAGGTTGCGGACGACGTTGACGAGGTTGCCCCAGAGCTTGCGCCCTTCCCAAAAACGGTCGTAGGCGGTGTTGGTGCGAAAAACCAATAAAAGACCCAGGACAATACTGGGGATGAGGCCGGTTTTAACGGGAATGGCCAAATGAAAACCTCCCAAGTGGATGCGGGACACCAAAACGCTAAAGAGGACGCAAAAAAGAACCTTGGGAGTAATGGCCGGAATCACAGACCCCTGCAGTTGCGTTAATTGACGAAACCAGTCGCGCTGACGCTCATAACCGGCGCTCCAAGCCTGGAAGCATCTCAGATTTGCAATAAACATATCAATACTTATTGAGTTTTTATCGATTTTAAATTATGGTTGAGTAACCTAAGAACGCTAAAAATAAATCATTCAACCAATGGCTAAAGAGCGGTCGAAACGTGTCAAACCGCTCCGTCGCCAGGCTCAGTACGGCGCCGCGGAAAGGGGGAACCGGATTTAAAGCCCCCTATCGGCCCGGCGAAATCGCCCTCATCGAAAACGTTTAAAAACTAAAAACAGCGCCGATTAAGCCAAACCGTTAGCTTAACCGACCCTGGCCCAAATTCCCAAGATTAGAAGCAGGGCCGCCCCTAGGGCGAGAGCCGCCGCCACAAAGCCGTTGTCCCGGGTGTTCATGCGGCTCAGATCTTCAAAAAGAATCGGGGAAGGATTCTCCTTGGGGCGCCGGGGGGATTTGGCCGCGGCGGCGTAGGCGGGACGGCTATTTTCCGTTTGGGTTAAGTCGGGGATCTCCGTCAACCATTCCTTGGGACGGGTCAACCGCGGCGCTTCGAGGATATAGAGGACGTTTTTGCTATTTTTGCGACAGTCCGGGTGGGGATGACGGACGAGTTTGCGGCAGAGCGTCCGGGCCTCCTTCAAGCGCCCGCTGGCTTGGTAGGCTAAAACGAGCCAGAGTTGGGCCTCTCCCCCCTGCCGGGAACCCAGATTGGTTAATTGAACAGCCTCCTCCAGCGCCTCGACGCTGAGGCGATAGCGTCCCCCCTCAAAGGCCTCTTTGCCCGCCTGGAAACGCTCCTCAAAGGACGGGCCCATTACATCCCCATAATTTCGTAACCGGCGTCCACGTAGAGAATTTGTCCCGTGACGCCGCTGGCCAGGTCGCTGGCCAAAAAGGCCGCGGCGTTGCCCACTTCCGTTTGGGTTACCGTCCGTCGGAGCGGCGCCGTCGCTTCCACGTGGTGAATCATGTCTAAAATGCCGCCCACCGCGGAGGAAGCCAGAGTCCGAATCGGCCCGGCGGAAATGGCGTTGACCCGCACCCCCTGGGGCCCCAATTCCGCCGCCAAATAGCGCACCGTCATTTCCAGCGCCGCTTTGGCCACCCCCATTAAGTTGTAGTTGGGGATGACTTTGACGCCCCCCAGGTAGGAGAGGGTGATCAGACTGCCTCCTTGGGTCATCAAGGGTTTGGCTAACCGAGCCAAATGCCCGAGGGAATAGGCGCTAATCTCCAGCGCCTTGCCGTAGGACTCCCGAGGAATATCGCTGAAGTCGCCCGTTAAGCCTTCTTTGTCCGCAAAGGCGAGGCAATGGATCAAAATATCCAACTGTCCCCACTGAGCGCCGACGGTTTGAAACAGGTCTTCCATTTGCTCGTCGTTTTGGACGTCGCAGGGCAGAATTAAACTGGGATTTAAGGGTTCCACCAGTTCCCGCACTTTCTTTTCAAAGCGCCCCTTCTCGTCCGGTAAAAAGGTTACGGCCAATTCGGCGCCGGCCTGATGGAGTTGTTGGGCGATCCCCCAGGCGATAGAGCGATTATTGGCGATGCCCGTCACAAGGGCTTTTTTTCCCGTCAGATCTAAAAGTGCCATGGCGATTTCTCAAAGATACCCAGTCTTTAACTATACCCTGGGCGGCGCTGGGGTCGTCCAGAATTAATAATTCGCAGTCTTGCAAACGAGCCGGGGCGCAGGCGTCGCGATGAACCGGAGGAGAGTTCGACTCTCCCCGACAAGGCCGACGGTTTGTCCCGGCTCAATCTAGAAACTGAGACCGTCGAGGATTGGCTTCGTTGCCTTCGTAACGAAACGTCGATCTCCCTTCCCCCCGAGGGGAGAAAGGCGGGGATCTTGACGACAGGCGCCGAGGGGCCGGGGTTGACTGGTTTTAATTTCCAAAACCCGGCGACTTTTGGGATCGACCCGCAATTCAAAGCAGGCGCAACCGTAGCCGTAGTCGCCGCTATTGGTCGTCACCCAGTCTTGAGGGCCAAACGCCGGCCAGGGCCAATCCCCCGGCGTTTGGTAGCCCCCCTGGGCGCCGATTAACCATTCTCCGTCGGCGTCCCTGAGCCAGAGATTCCCCGGCGTCGGGTTAGAAAACCAGCCGCAACGCTTCTGGAGAGGCGCTTGCGCGAGCGCCGTTTCCACCCACAATCCCGTTGCCAGAACCGCTAGCCAAAATGATTGACTCATAACCTATTCCTTTGGTAAAAAACCTTGAACGCCGGGCCAGCGCCGCTTAAAATAGGCTTCCCAGCGCCGACAATGGCGCTGGTAGAGGACACCTAGGGCGATGAGTCCTAAGCCCAGCGCCGAGAGGGCCAGGGGAAAGAGCAAGGACTGGGCGAAGACCTGAAACGCCAAGTAGCTTAAGTAGCCAAAAACCCCCAGCGCCCCAAAGACCATTAACAGTCGGCGCCGCAGGGCCACGGAAAGAATCATCAGCCCTAGGTTTACTAAAAAATAGAGAAAACGGCTCCATTCCGTATCGGCGCCGGTGAAGGGCAAACTAGGCCAAAAGCTTAATAAACCGAAGAGATAGAGCCAAAAGGCGTAGTCGCCCCGACTGCGGGGGGAGCGTAGATCCACTAAATAAGCCAGGATTAATCCCCCTAACCCCAGCCAAAAGGAGACCCAAGCGCGGGCGCGAAAATCCGCGTCGGCGCCGAAGAAGAGGGGAGCGACATCCATGGAGAGAAACCAGAGACACCAAGCCAGGGGAAAGGTTAAAAAGGGAAAGCGGACAAAGTAGAGGGCGATAGCGCCGACAATTAAGGTGCTGATTTCCATCAGGAACCAACTGCCCCGAATCCAGGTGTAAAAGTTAGCGTACTGTCCCGGATCTCCCTGACTCCAAAAGTTTAAGGCCCGCTGGAGACCATAGACCGCGAGGGGCGTCATCCAAACCGCGGCGGTGAACAAAAGACCGCCGGGAATGGTTAACCTCTGCCGGAAGGAGAGCCAATAGCCGGCGCCGCTTAAGCCCAAGCCGTAAACCAGCGCCAGGGCGAAAATGCCCCAGCCCCCTAAATTTTCCCAAGCCAAGGTTAAAAAGAGTCCCAGCGCCGCCATTACCACCAGGGCGCCGCCATAGTAAGCCGCGGTGACGCCGCTAAAACGAGGGCGAGCTTGGGCCCGCTCCCCCAGGGCCTGCCAGAGGGGGGCCACTTGCTCCGGGTTCAATAGACCCGCCTGGGCGGCCCAGTCTAAGTCGTCCTCGTAGAGGGGAATCATGGGGAGGGAAGGTTAATCGATGTTTTTCAGTTTACGGTCTCCGGCGACTGGCGAAAAACGGGGCAAGGTCAGAAATCCCGCTAGGATTAACCCCAACCAACTGACGGCGCTGAGGAAATTGGCCCAGACTAGACCCCGAAAAGCGACGGTGACGGTATGAGCGCCGGGGGGGAGACGAACCCCGACTAAATGGTAATCCCGGTGATGAACGGGAAAATAGGGCGCCGGTTGACCGTTAATCTCCACCCGCAGGAGTCGGGGATAATACAGAACGGGCAGTTGCGCCACTTCCGCGGCGGGGTCGCCCTGGACTTGGCATTGGGTAACGGCGCCGACGCGCCGGCAAGCGTTTTGGGTTTGGGTCACGGTAACGGCGCTGTCTGAGGGGGTTAAACCGATAATTTTAAACTGGTCAATTAATAACCGGGGAGGCGGACGGTTGGGATCGGGACTTTGCAGGGTGAAGGTCAAGGTCCAATCGGGTTCTTTGTCCTCAATTTGAGGTAGGGGAATATCTAAATTAAAGGCCCGTTGGTTGAGGTTAATTTCCCCAAGGCGCTGTTGATTGAGATCCACACTGACGCTATCGGGCCCAAGGTCTTCCTCGGGATCTAATCGTCCCGTCAGGATTAAGCGGGGAGCGCCGCCGGGGGCGGGTTTAGGATAGCGGAAACGAGCGAGGTAACCCGCGGGAACTTGGGTCTGGGTCGGGTCGGGAAATTGGGCGAAGAGTTCCAAATTACGGGTTAAAAAGGTGTTCCAACTGCCAAAACTGGGAATCCAATCCAGCGCCGTAACCGGCAGTTCGCTATTGCCCAATAACTGGCGGCTGGGGAGGCGGTGGAGATAATCCAAGGCGCCGGAATTCCGAAATAACGGCTCTTGCATGACAGAGGCGACGGTCACGTTTCCTTTAGGAACCGGAAGCCAGGGGCGGTTGAGCAAAATGATAATTAAAATCCCCAAGACGAGATGTCGCCGGTCGAGGCGTTGGCGAAAAATTAAGACTATCCCCCAGGCGCTTAACAAGGCCCCCGTCCACATCAGATGGGTTAAAAAGCGGAAGGTAAATTGGGTCACCCACAACTGTCGGGGTAGAAAAGCCCAAATATCCACCGGACTCCAAAGCAGGAAAAAAGCGAGGAGAAAAAGGCTTAAAACCGGCGTAAAGAGGGCGCGGGCTGGCTCTAATTTAGCCGGAATGGATTTTTGTCCCAGGTGATAGTAAGCCACGGCGCCCCAACCCGCCAGGAAAATCCAACCAATGGCCGGGTGTAGCCCGTAGGTGGCGGCGACTCCGTCTAGGGTTGGCTCCGGCGGCAGGGAAAGGGGGGAGAGTAAATTAGCTAAGGGCGTCATCCAACGGGTGTCAAAGGGGCTGATCATGTTGATCTGCTGGCGGATGGAAAGGGATGAGGATTCCAGTAAAACCGGCGCTAGAAAATAGAGCGCCAAGCCCCAAGCCCAGAGGTAACTGAGGGTTATGAAGAAAACCGGTTTTTTAAACGCCCGGCGCCGAGGACTTCGGCAGAATAAAACAGCGCCGAGGAGGATTAAAAAAAGCGTGGCATAGAGAAAGGTAATAATATGGGTTACTCCGAGAGCAAACCAAGCGACGGCGGCAAAGACGGCGCTTCTTAAATTAGGTCTTTGACAAACTCGCCAGCTATAAAATAAAACAATCGGTAAAAGACCCTGGGCGACGGATTCCGTGAAGGCTCCCCTGGCGTGGATATTGTTTAAAAAATAAGGGGCGCTCATGTAGGCGACGCCGCTTAACAGCGCCGCCACCGGAGAGGCGCTGAGCGCCAAAGCTAGACGAGAGATAAACAGTCCCCCTAGGGTTAAAGATCCCCAGAGCACCAGCCGATAGGCGCTGTAGGGATTATCGGGAGTGATGAATTTATAGATTAATCCCGCTACGGTATAGGGAAACTGACTATAGAACTGAAAGCTAGGATAACGCCAACCGTTATTTTCCAAGGGCGCCACCCGCAGGGGAAATTGACCTTCCTCCAGCGCCAATTTGGCCTGAACGATCCAGCCCACATGGGAGACGCTTTCTAAGCTACTGGAAAAAATGATCTTTGACGAAGCCAAGGGCGCCAGCAGGGCTAGGGCGATGATTCCCAACAGCAAGACCCAAATCAATACAGTCCGGCGGGGTCGGCTCCGGCGCTTGACCCATTTCGCTAAGGGATTTTCCCAAAACAACTCCCGCCAAAAGGCTAGTAGGAGTAAACCGAGAGCCAGTAAGCCGACGGAAGTTCTAAATTGCTGGAGGACGGCGCCTTCAACCCAGCCCCAATAGCCAGGCAACCCCAAACCTAAAACCAGACTGACTAACCCGGCGCCGAGCAAAAAGACGGGATCCCTGCGATGGCGCCAGAGCGCCGGTAACCGTTGATAAAAGGGCAGCTCCCCCAGAAGCAACCCGAGATTGCCGAGGATAACCAGAGCGACGATCAAACTAGAGAGGGGGATCAGCATAAAAAAAACGAAACTGAGGGGGCATTCTCCCGGCGCCGAAACCTAATCATACGCCGATTTTCAGCGGAGATCAGCCGATGGAGTAAGATAAGCCTTTGTCCCCGTCTTTGTCTGTCCATGACTGAGCTTGCCCGCCTTTCGGCGCTGGAAATCGCCCAACTGATTCGCCGTCGTCAGCTTTCTCCCGCGGAAGCGACCGCCTATTTTCTGCGACGGATCGAGCGCCGGAACCCGGAACTGGGCAGTTTTGTTTATGTGGACGCGGAAGCGGCGCTGGCGGACGCCCAGGCGAAAACGGAACAGTTAACGACCTTAGCTCCCGAAGATTTGCCGCCCTTTTTTGGCGTTCCCACCGCCGTTAAAGACCTGAACCGAGTGGCGGGGATGCCCACGGGCTACGGCGTGGCGGCGCTCTACGCTCAACCCCAACCGGCGCCGGCGGACGACGGTATTGTGGCTCGTCTGCGGGAGGCAGGGTTCATTCTGCTAGGAAAAACCGCAACCTCGGAACTCGGCTCTTTTCCCTACACCGAAACCCCCGGACTGCCCCCCGCCCGCAATCCCTGGAATGTGGACTACACCCCCGGCGGCAGTAGCGGCGGCGCCTCCTCCGCGGTGGCGGCGGGCTTAATTCCCGCGGCCCACGGCTCCGACGGGGGCGGCTCTCTGCGGGGCCCCGCCGCTTGTTGCGGGTTAGTGGGACTGAAACCCAGTCGGGGCCGAGTTTCTAACGCGCCGGTGGGGGATTACCAAAGCGGCATTGCTTCTGGCGGCGCTTTAACCCAAACCGTAGCCGACAGCGCCGCCCTCCTAGACGTCCTCGCGGGCTATACCACCGGCGATCCCTATTGGCTCCCCGACCCGGAAATTCCTTTTCTAGCCAGTTTAGAGCGACCCCTGCCCCGGCTTAAAATCGCCTTTACCACCCAAATGCGCCCCTTCCCCCCGGCGGACGAGGTCAGTCAACGGGGCGTCCGGGAAGCCGTCGCCCACCTGGAGGCGTTGGGTCACAGCGTCGAAGAAGCCTGCTTTAACGCCGAAGGTCTAGCGGAACCCTTTAAAACCATTTGGCAAGCTGGGGTCGGCGCCGCGGGGATTCCCTTGGAGTATTTAAGTCCGGTGAATCGTTGGTTGGGAGAAACTAGCGGCACAGCGGGGGAGTATCTGCGGGCGACCCAGTCCATGCAGTTGATTTCCCGGCAAATCGTCGCCTTTTTTGCAGACTTTGATCTTTTAGTCCTACCGGTTTACAACCACCGCCCTCCCCGTATTGGCGCCTGGGCTGAACTTACCCCAGAGGAAACAGTGGCCAAAATTATCCAATGGGTGGCGCCCTGTCCGCCCTTTAACGCCAGCGGCCTACCCGCGTTATCTTTACCGATGGGTTGGGAGGAAGACGGATTGCCCTACAGCGTCCAACTCGCGGGACGCCCCGCGGGAGAAGCGACTCTGTTGGCGTTGGCCCGGCGCTTGGAAGAGCGGGTTCAGTTCTCCCGCCCGCTTATTTAAGCGCCTGTTTAAAAAGGGCTTTCCTGGCAATTTGCAAACCTCGGAGACGGCGCTAAGGTCTCGGCGGCTGAAATTTTGCAATATGATGAGGAAAATCTGGTCTCGGCGAATTCGGATCTGAAAAATCCTAGATTCCGACCCGTTCGGCGCTACCCCAAGCTCTGGCCTATCTGTTAGCTAGTCCCCAATCGGAGCGCCCTTTGTTTGGTCTGTTGATTAATGGAGATGATATTTTGTTTGTGAAGCTGACCCAACAACCAGAACGGCTTTACAGCTTATCGCGGGCGTTTTCCCTTTATACTCTGGCTTCTGAATGGCGGGAGGTCTTACGGATTTTGAAAAAGCTAGCCGGTTTACTGGAGGTGTCGCTATGATAACGCAGACTAACGCGCAAGTTCGGGCGCATTTATAGGGCAATGTGAGCCGTATTTAAGAGCTGTGTCAACGAGAGTTCGCTGGCTTGAGCGCTAGATAATTAGGTGTGGTTATTCGAACTAGCCTTGGCAACCTTGGTCAAGGGTTCTTAAGACCGTCGCCATGTCGTCTCGCAACAGCGCCGGCAGATGGAGCCAGAGACCGGGGAACTCCCGACTGCGGAGAATGCCCTCCCCATCGGGGGCAAGGGGTTGATAGCCCCCCTGGTGAAGAACAAACCAATCCAACTGGCGCTCTAGGGTGCGCCAAACGATATATTCTCGGACGCCCGTAGCTTCGTAGATTTGTTTTTTGCTGTGGAGGTCGTAGGAGGCGGAACTATAGCATTTACAGATGAGTCGTGCATTCAGAGCATGGTGTATAATGGGAAGTGAGAGAAGTTGCAGGAGTGTATTATCATGATTAGCGAAAAAAGTTTAAATGAGATTATCCAAGAGCTAGACAAGTGGATGGGGGCTA
>WGLZ01000011.1 GCA_016471375.1 Cyanobacteria bacterium RI_101 | reverse complement strand
CCGCTCCATTGCAATCTGCATTAATCAGAAAACCTTGGGCGGTTTTGTATTGTCCACGGGTAATCCGCTTTCCTGACGGCTTCCAGCTTTTGGGTTTTTCGCCAAATGTCGGCAGAAGATCCCCGTCAAGGAAAGAAGATTTGGATGTGTAAGATTCTTCGGTTTCGATATACTGGATACCGTGAACTGCACACAATTCCCGAAGACGTTCTTTTAACCGTCCTGTTGGAACTTGGACAAAAGACTGATTATTTTGAGAACCAAGATTGATTTCATTCTTTTGCCCTTTATTCCATCCAAAGACAATCACCCCGATACAGTTTTCTAAGCAGTGATTGATAATGAATCGAGCCGTTTTGTTAACAGCGTCTCGCATGAAACAATTCCGCTCTTCTGTGATACGAGCTAATTCTGGACTCCAATAACCTTGCGGTTGTCCTGTTTTGAGTTCAGCAATTCGCTTGTTATACCATTGATTAGCGGATTTGACTTGCGCCCCATCAATGATGAACGACTTGCCAAGCGTTGAAACACAAGTCAGCCAGTTACCAAGTCCATGATCAATCCCTAGGGCTTGATGGGGGTCTAGTCCCAATGCGCAGGTCAGCCCATCATTGCCAAACTCATAAACGTATTCAGCGTAAAGAGTTTGGTTTTTGGGCAAGATTCGCACTTCTTTGATTTGTTCTAGTTTGATACCGTAACAGCCATTAATCCAGATCTCGGAAATGTTAAAATCGGAGCGTAGATCCCCCTTGACTTCGTTACTAACAGGGAGTCGGCACTCTCCTGTCTCAAGATTGAATTTAAGATGCTGGGATGGGTATGTGACGGGGGCCAACCCATCCTTGGAGCGATACCCCGGCAATCGTGGCTTTTCTCCTTCTCCTGCAAAAAAGAGCTTTAACAGGGCGTTATACGATGAAAAGGATTCAGCCACTCCCTTTAACACCTGTTGAGCGGGCTGGCCGCCCAACGCAATGTAATGGGGGTTTTCTTTTAGCCCATGCCACAAATCGTAATAACCAGCAGTCTTGACCCTCCCCATAGATCGTCCGATTCTGAACTCGTCCGCTACAAAAAATGTTCTTTCTGGGGATTGCTCAAAATGTAACTGGCGGGCAATATATGTAGCACAATTAATGAGCTTGTTTGCCTGCTGACATTGATACACAAGATAGTCCCTGATGGGGTCTGGGACACTTAACTTGACTTGGATTGTTCCGTACATTTAACACCTCCTTATGCTATTGTAGTTGCTTGATGGCATTTTAGCAACACGTAATGGCAACATTGAGTTCCGCTGACCACGAATATAGAAGAAGCGAATCATCGGTTTCTTCTGTCAATTACCACTTTGTTTTTGTACCCAAGCGCAGAAGACCCGTTTTGGTGGGTGACATTGCTTTGAGATTGCAGTCGATTGTTTTCGAGTTGGCTATTGAGCACAACTGGCGGGTCATTGCGCTTGAGATCATGCCAGACCATGTTCACCTATTTGTTAACGCTATGCCCACTGAGGCACCATCAGACATTGCCAGATGGACAAAAGGGCGGGCCGCAAAAGTTTTGCGCTCCGAGTTTCCGCAACTCAAAAAACTGCCTTGCCTGTGGAGTCCCAGTTATTTTGTCGCATCGACTGGCAAGGCTAGCACCGAAACAGTAAGGCGTTATATTGAAGGACAGAAGGGGAAGTGAATAGGCGGGGTTAAAACCCCGCAACGGTTTTCATCCCCCCGCTAAAGCGTGGGGTTTTCAACCTCATTTTCGATAATTGGTAGAGCGTAGGGCGCCTTTTTCCTTACCGTGGCGATATGGTTTGAGTCGCAGGACAAATCAAAAGCTGGAGGGAGTGACGCGCTGACCTTATCGTAACCCAAAGGTCTAGTAAAGCTCATACCTTGCAAGTCCGTATAGCCCTATTTTTCTTGGAGTTCAAAATGGTTAAATTAGATATAGGTCAAGCCAAGTTACGTTTATCAAAACTTCTTGATCTAGCGATAGAAGGAGAAGAGATTCTTATTACTCAAGATGAAAAACCTATCGCTAAAATATCCCCAATCAAAAAGCCTTTAGATTTATCCCCCCACTAGGGGAGCCAATTTGATAAAAGTGACCGCGGCGCCGGGGGCGATAACAATTTCTTCCTCCAAATCCGTCGCCTGCTCCTCGTCCACCAGAATTAAAAAACCGTTGTTGGCGAAGGCCTTCAGCGCCGCTTCAAACTGCTCTTGCCAATCCAATAGACGGCGCTGGCGCAAGCGATAGCCGTTTAGCGTCCGCTCGGCTTCCGCGGGCCGCACCAAACCGCGAAAATACTCGGGCTGACGGGCGTTGTAGTCCTTGACTTCCTGATAAACTCGACTGCGAATCAATTCCCGCACGGTAATCCGCTCGGTTAAAAATTCTAAAACTTGGGTTTCGCTCCGGCGCTCCGGCGCCAAGCCCTCGCTGTCCTGGAGAGTTAAACGATAAATGTTAGTCATCTGTTCTAAATCAGCGCTTGGGGGGCGCGGCGCAAAACGTTAAACCGAGACAACGATCCTAGCGCTTCTGCCCAAGGAGTTGGCGCAACGCCGCCATGGGAGCCTCGGTAAAAAAACGTAAGTTAGTCGATTTTACGCTCCATTCGCCGTAGTCTGTCGCCTCCGACACTTTAGTAAAAATTAACTACTAAGGCGATGTCGCATCTCTCGATCAACCGCGGAACGGTATATTTCGGCGCTATTTTGTTAGTATTTTTAGCTTTTTAAAGAATAACTAATTTGACATTGTGTAAAACCTCCCAAAATCGCCAACTTTTTGTGATCACAAACACCAGAAAAAGTGAGCAAGATCACAGCGGATCTTGTTTTTTTCGGTTACTGTATTGATTACATACCTCTACCTAAGTATGTGGGAGAGCGCCTCCCAAAAGGGTTAGTGGTTTTACAGAGAAAGGGGGTCGGCTGGTCAACGGCTGAAAAATGCTTCTCGCGCGACCCTTAAGGAAAAAGCGCTTCTAACCATTATTCCGTAAGGGTTTTAGGTTTAGAGCAGTTTTATCTTTCGGCTCTGCAACCTCCCCCTCAAGGGGGCTTTCTGTTCTTATTCAAGTCCTCCAATGATCTAGATTACAACACAATGTTCTTACTTGCAACCCTTGAAAGTCATATTCTTGTTGAAATTCAGCTTGATGATCCATTTATCTAGAGTGTCGGGTTGTTAAGTACATATTGTTTTTTTGGTCTTTATTTACTCCAGAACTACAATGAGAAAGATTATGATAATCGTCCCTAAAACACGGATAACCCTCCCTAGGGCATCCGCCGTCCTCTTCGCTCTTCGGCGCCGGCGCTCTCCCTCGCCCGGCTATACCTTGGCGGAGGTAATGGTCACCCTCACGATTCTGGGAGTCTTGTCCGCCATGGCCATGACCCTCAAGCCTTGGTATGAAAATCCCTTGGCGGATAGTCAAACCCGTCTGGCGGGGGTGATTCGACTGGCCCGTCTGCGGGCCATGGCCACCACGTCCACCTATCGCGTCCTACCGGACGCCAATAATCCGACGGAAAAATTGCAGGTTCAGTACACCGAAGCGGGCAGTTGCGAAGCCTCCGCCAAATTAACTACGGACGTTCTCGCCACAGACACTAATTTGTCGGTGGACGACATTGAAGGGTTTTCCATTGGCGACAAGGTGAAAGTCGGCACAGACGCCTCTGCGAACATAATTCTGTCTATCAACCCCGACGCCTCCACTCTCACCTTGGGCAGTCCTGTGGGCACGGATCAAGCGGTTGACAGTCTGGTGAGAACAATTAAAACCTGGCGCAAGGACGCCAGCTTTGACGAGGAAACTTTGGCGTTGGAGCCAAAAATCACCCTCGCCGCATTTGCCGGGGTCAAGCCCCTAGATCAATGGTCGGTTTGTTTTAATAGTCGGGGGTTCGCAACCCTCTACCAAAAGTCTTTCTTGTTAAAAACCGGTAATCTCGACTTGTTTTTAACCAAAGACTCCTCCGCAGAAAAGGCGAAAATCTCGGTTTATCAAGGGGGAGGAGTAGAGATTTCTAACCCGTAATAAGCGCCGTCGGCGCAGTCTATTTTCAACCTTAATCCATGATGAGGACTCTACCATGAGCTTACTATCTTTACGCTCCTTTGGCTTACTGACTAAGCGTTCCTCTCCGAAAGGATTTACCCTGACGGAAAACCTAGTGGCGCTGATGATTCTCTCTATAACCTTGGCGGTGATGTTTCCGGCTTTCTTTTCCCAAAGTATGGAAAGCGCTAAAAACCGTCGACTTTCCGGCGCCGTGACGGTCGCCAACAGCACTCTAAACGATTTTAGGAGAATGACCCTCGACGAGCTAGACGCCAAATTAGGGAAAACAACGGAAACAAAAGAGCAATTGGGATTTCAGTATACGGTGGTTCGCTATGTTTGCACCGGACTGAGCGACGTCAACGATCCCGACGCCACCTGCTCGACAGCGCCGAATGATTTAATTCGCGAAATCTTGGTAAAAATTGAGGTGAACAATGAACCGGTTTATGACGTGCAAACAGCGTTCACTCTTTTATAGAGCCGCTAGTCGAAAAAAATCTTCTTCGGGTCTAACTTTGCTGGAGTTGCTTGCGGGGGTCGTCATCGGCGGGATTCTCATTCAACTAGCCTATTTCGGCTTCTCCCTCAATCGGCAGGTTTATCTCAACGACGCCAAACGGAACGAGATCGATCAAACCCTAAAATCAGTTTTCGATTTGGTTGGCCCCAGTATTATCCAAGCCGGAGAAGGGGTGGGTTCCAATCCCCAATTTCCGGTCGTCGCCATTACCGCGCCCAACGCCGACGGCGATAACACCATCACCATCACTCAGTTGTCCTCCACTGTCAAACTGCCCGTCTGCGGCAATATTGGCGCCGGAAGCGTAACAACCATCGCGGTTCTCGACACGACGACGACTCCTCCCATCGCCAGTTGCGATCTCGTGGACGGTAACGCCGACGGCTATCCAGATAATGTGGCGATCTGGAGAAATTTACGCCTGAGCAATAAGGGAACGTTAACCATCAATCTTTACGACGGCGCCGGCGATTTAAGGGAATTGCAATACACCGGCGAGAAGTTTTACGACAGCGGCGGCGCGGAAATCACCGGGACGCCGACGGTGGGTCAAGTCGCTAGGGTCACCCTGACGGTGAGCGGGACAGCGACGGCCAACTATACGGCGGGCAGCGCCGCGCAACTTTTACTGGTGGAACGACGGACGTATCGACGCAATGGAGACGTTCTAGAAACTCGCTTAAACAACAGCGGCGCTTGGAGCGGTTTGGTTAACGGTATCGGGCGATTTCGGGCGACGGCGACGGTCAGGCAGGGAGCGGTGAATTCGACTTGCGCCAGGATTCTTGATACAACGCAAACTCCTCCGACTCTCTGCGCTCCCGCCTTAACGAAAACCTACGAGTGGTCTCAAATCTACTCTATCGAGGTTTCCGTCAAACCCAAGGCGCTTTCCTCCAACGAGCCGGGATTAACAAAAGGAGTCATCGACGCCCTTAACAATCTGGAAGAAACCCAAAGTTTTTATCCCCGGAACCTACTCAATTTTTAAGAAGATGTTTGGAAAGTCCTTAGCTCTCTCTCTCTATCCCCCTAAATCCCCCTTCGTAAGGGGGACTTTGAAGGGAGTTCCCCCCTTTCAAAGGGGGGTTAGGGGGGATTAAACATTCTCTAACGCTCTAACCTGTATTCCTTATTTTTTCCTTTACCCCATTAAACCCATGTTTACTCGCTCTCATTCCCAATCTCCGACCCGCCTCAGCCTGATTTTTCTCTACAAATCCGCCGCTCATTCCCCCCGCGGCTCGGTTCTTTTCCTAGTGACGGCGCTGTTAGTCGCCTTATCCGGCCTCTTTGTGGCCTATTCTATCCTCGCCAAAGTCCACAGCCTTTCCGTTAAATCTACCGCCAGTAGCGCCAGCGGTTTTTACAGCGCCGAAGCCGTCCTCAATAAACGGGCGGAAAGTCTGCGCAATATTTATTTCAACTACGCTCAACCCACCGGCAGTAGCCCTTCCGCCTTAACCGCCTGCTTCGCGTCCGGCGGCAGTCCCGGGAGCGGCGACTACGCCTGCGAGTCGGAAGTCTTTAAGGCGCCCAATAAATCCATGTCCGAAATCGCCGCCTACAGCTATGTGGTGGCGGACAACGGCGGCGCGCCGATTCCGGGCAACGTGCCCGCCGGCGAAACTTTCCAGGGCTTGAACATGCAGGAATACCGCTACACCATCAACGCCGTCGCCAAAAAAGATCAAGCGCAAGCCTCCGCTACGGATCAGGTGATTACCAAAGCGCAACTGGTGGTGAAGGCGAGGCTCATTCCTATGTTTCAGTTCGCCGCTTTCTACGCCAACGACTTAGAAATTCTGCCGGGGCCCAATATGACCCTCACCGGCCCCGTCCATACCAACAAAAGTCTCTTCTTAGGCGCTAACGAGACCCTACGCATCCGGGGACAAGTAACCGTCGCTAGCAATCTGTTCAACAAGCGTAAAAATGACAACAGCACCTACCCCGACGGTCGAGTCCGAATTGACAACCTCTCGGCGGTGGCCACCAATCTCCTCTTTGGAGGAACCGGGAGCACGAGTCCCACCACCAGCGCCATGAATCCCGCCAATGTCGCCTCTACCTGGGGCAACCGCATTAATCTAGGCATTCAGGCGCTCTCAATTCCTAAAATCAGCACCCTCGGCGCTAGCGGCGATTTTTACGATAAAGCCGATATTCGCTTGGAGTACAAGCCCCCGGCCACGGCCAACACCACGGCGGCGACATCTCCCGACCCGACTGTGATTCCCTTCGCCGTGACCGCCATTAAGCGAGACGCGGACGCCAATCCCACCTCGACAACAACCCTAACAGAAGGTCAACTCAGGAGCCTGCGGCAACCGGTGATGATTCCCGCCAGCTACGGTTTCTGCTCGGCGGCGACGGCGGTTAATCCCGGCGTTACCCTGACAACCGATCAACGAACCGCCGTAGCTAACGCCTTATACGTGGCGATGGTCTCCCAACCGGGGATTATGGCCTACCACAACAGCCATCCGGCCAGCGCCACCTTCGGCGCGACGAATTTGGCCTTAACCTCGACCCTAAAAACGACCTTAAATACCTTAATCGACAGCGACCCGGCGCTCAGCGGTCTTAGCTCTGGGAATAAAACGACCCTGAAAAACGCCCTGGGAAGCGCTAGCGCCACCCCTCAGACCATCGCCGCTCTGGATAGTCGTTGCTTTGTCGGCGCTCCCCTTCAGGATAGCGGGCGCAATAAAGCGAACAACGCCACCGGCGAGTCTACGGATAAAGCCCCCTATCGTTTTTTCAACGACCGGGAAAACCGGGAAATCCGTTTATTGCAAATTAACCTCGAAAGTCTCACCCTCTGGAACAAAGTCGGGCGCTATGTGGCCTTTACTTCCGGCTCTGTTACCAACAACAACGGCGGCCAAGGCTACAGCGCCGATCAACTCCTCTTTAACACCGCTCCCGCGGACAACGCCGCGCCTTCCGGTTCTTTCCAACGATTAGGGCTGGCCGCGTCGGATGTCAGCAACGCCGGGCTGGTCATGCACGCCACGGTTAATCAAGGCTCCTATACCGCCGCCGCCGGGAAAACCAGCCCCTACGGATTCGCGCTGATTAAAGCCCAGCAAATGCCCGGTTTGGCGGAAGTCGGCGCCACCTTAGATCCCACCGGCTTAACGGTCGTCAGCGACCAAGCCGTTTACGTCCAGGGCGACTACAACACCGTCAACTGGCAACCCGCTAGCGTTCTGGCGGATTCCCTCAATGTCCTTTCCAGCGCCTGTCTAACGGCCAATGTCACGATTAACAAAGACAAGGAGAAGAATTGCACAGGGAGCGGCGGCAGTAAAGTCAACGCCGAAGCGACCACCATCAACACCGCCTTTCTTTCTGGCACGGACATTACTAACTCTACCGCCACTCCCGGATATAACGGCGGATTGGAGAACTATCCCCGGTTTTCGGAAAACTGGAGCAATAAAACCCTGACTTACCAAGGCTCCTTTGTCAGCACCGGCACCCCGGAACATGTTAGCGGCACCTGGGGAAGTCAAAAATACGACGCGCCTCTGCGGGTTTGGGACTACGACGCTGATTTCAACCTCGCTAAAAATCTGCCGCCTCTGACTCCCCGCTTTGTCTTCCTGCGACAAGAAGCCTTTAGCCGCAGTTTCAACTAGCGGATTTGCCCCAGACAAACCTCGGCGCTGGCAATCCCAGATCCAGCGCCGATAGCTTCCCGGTTTCTAGGGGGCAATGACACTGCTCAAAACTGCGTTGGCGGCGAGGTTCTTTTTACCAAGAGCAAGGGTAGCCCACCGTCACGTACTTTTGCAGATCGTCAGTGTTGGATAAAGCCATCGGGCGCCGCACTCCAGGCAGAACCACCACATCGTAAATTTCCCCTTGAACGCCTTCTAAACTCAGGGAATGGGCGATTTCTCCGGCCTTCAGATCAATGATGTGCAACCCCCGGAGCGGCTCTAGAGATTGTGACGCTAGTCGTTCTCCCAAAACAAGATCATTAAAAAAATCACTGTGACGGGGTTTAGAAGAACCGACAATAGCAAAATTTCCCCAAAACGCAAGTCCCCGCAGGAAACCGGCGCCGAATATCATTGGCTCAAATTTGCCGCCTTGAATATCGATTCGGCCAAATTCGCCTGTGCCGGATTGGGCTAGCCAAAGTTGGTTCTGATAGATCCGGGGAGAATGGGGCATGGATAAGCCCGTAACCACAACTTCATTCGTCTCAATATCCGTAATAGTTCCGCCGTCTCGCTGACACTGACGCCAGCCTTCATGGGTATCGGTTTGACTAAAGCTTGACGCGTAGGCTAACTTCCCTTGGCGTAGGGCAAATCCATTAAGATGACAATGATCAGGGGCGACAATGCGGCTAATAAAGGGCGGATGCCAGAGCGGCTCGAAATTTTTCGTTTGACTAACTTTAGCTAAACAATTAAAACGGGTGGCCACAAAAACGATGGAGCCTTCTCTATCGACAGCGACATCATGAATATTTAGAACTCCTGTGGTGTAGCCCATTTGCGGAAGATAAAGTCGATCAGCGCCGCTTTCTAGAACTTGACCCGGAGCCAAAGCGTTTTCTAGGCGCCAAATTTGAAAACGGGTCACCATATATAATGTATTACTATTTGCCACAGTTAAACCCATGCAACGATCAAACTTAGACTCGCAAACAGAAAGTTCTCCGTTAGGTTTTAAACCGATTAAGAATAGACTATGTCCTAGGGTATTCGTCAAAGCTAAACTAACTTGTTGCTCCGCCAACCACTGAGTAAAGTAGGGAGTCACAGAAACTTGATAATTCGTGAGTTCGACAAGGCTAAAATTTTCTGCTAAAGACGCTGAAATAGGTATCATAATCCTGAACTTAAGTTGAGGTTTTTATAATTCAAGTCAGATAAATCTTGAATATTTCTAAGGTAACGGATTAAACCAAATTTGATGCTGGATTTCTTCCGAAATTAGACCCAACGCCATCGGTTGACGAATGGAAGGTAACGCTACAACATCATAGAGTTCTCGTAACGATCCTTCCAGAAGGAACCAATGTTCAATCTCGCCAGACCGTAAATTAACAATAAATAAACCAAGACGGGGGTCTTCTCCGTGTTTACTTAAAATATCGTCTAGGCCTAAACCAGAATAAATATCCCCATGACGAGGTTTAGATGAGCCAACTATGGCATAGTCTCCGACAAAACATAAACCTCGCAAAAAGCCAGGGGCAAAGACAACGCTTGTAAACTGACCGTTAGCCAAGTCAACGTAACCCAATTCTCCGGTTCCCGAGTTAGTCAACCAGAGGCGGTCTTGATACCAACGGGGAGAATGGGGCATGGAGAAACCCGTCGCTACGATCTCATTAGACTTAATATCTACGATACATCCTCCTTTATCTCGATGCCGGCGCCAACTATCAAATTCATCGGTTTGACTAACGCTCGTGACATAGGCGGGAACGCCTTCCTTCATGGCCAAGCCATTGAGGTGACACCGATCGCCGGGTCTAATTCCTGAAAGAAAAGGAGGAGACCAAAGAGGAACAAAACTATAGCGTTCGCTGAGAGTCGCCAAACAGCCAAAACGAGTATTGACAAAAATAACTTTCCCCTGACGATCGACGGCGACATCATGAATACCGAGGAACCCAGTTCTATAAACAATTCGGGGCACGTATTGCCGGTCGTAACCGCCCTCTAGGATTCTACCTTCTGGCAAGACATTTTCGAGTTTCCATACTTCGTAGCGAGTACTGAGATAGAGAGAATTTTCAGTGGCGGCAATCCCGAGACAACGGTTAAAAGTCCGCTCAGCAATGGATAAGCCGCCATCCTCTTTAACGCCGATTAAAAAAAGTTTTAGAGGAGGAACAGTAAAGGCTAAACTCACTTTTTGAGCCTTGAGCCACTCCGCTAAACGCCGAGAAGCTTTAACTTCAAATTGAGGCTGGTCTTGAATTTCGTTGTCTGTATTTTGAGGTCTGGAAGGAGTTAGCATTCTCTTAAGATTTAGAAAAGCGCCGATTTTCAAGCATCAATGTCCTAAAAATCGGCGCTAAACTTTCATAACTTTAGGCGACAAAGGATCAAGTCAAGCTGAAATTGGCGAGACTGATAGTCCCGACTAAGTTGAAGTTACGCAGTTCAATAATGGCGTCTTCGTTGGCTTGGAAACCAGAGGTAGCGCCATTGAGGCTCAAGAAAGTCCTGTCCCCACTGCCGTTAGTAAACAGCGCCGCGTCGCCGGGGTTAGCCAGAACGCTGGGGGTGAGGATCGCTTGAATCCGGCTCTCATTGAGGAAAGAGATCTTACCTGCGTTGGTAGTTAATAAAGTGGGTAAGACGTTGACTAAGAATTGATCGTCACTGGCCCGGAAATCGGTGATGATATCAAAACCGGAGAGGAGAGAATCTCCTAGGTTCTGATAGTCGAATTTATCGCTACCGGCGCCGCCAGCGAGGGTGTCTTTCCCTTGAGCGCCGACAAGAAGGTCGTTGCCATTGCCGCCAAGGAGGAAGTCGTTACCCGCTTCCCCAAAGAGTTGGTCATCGTTATTATCGCCGCTGAGACGCTCCCGACCATTCCCTCCCCAGATAATATCGTCGCCGTTGTTGCCCTGAATGGTGTCGTTGCCCTCGCGACCGAAGATCTGGTCGTCGTCCTCCCGACCCAGAAGGGTGTCGTCGCCGCCGAGGCCGTCGATGATATCAGCGTTGGGAGTGCCGCTGAGGCGGTCTTTCCCAGGGGTGCCTTCGATGACGTCGAGGAGGTTGAGGGTAAAGTCGGCGGTATCGTCGGGGGTCATGCCCACGGCGGGGTCGTCCACTTCCACCGTCACGTCAAGGATCGGATTGGTTTCAAAGTTGAGGCTTGCGCCCGCTTTGATAAAAAGTTCCGTCCCCCAGATTTCAAACAGCGCCGCGTCGGCGCCGGAGAGACTTAGGTTATTGGTTCCGACCCCGTCGTCGGTGATGACAATGTCGGCGACTTTAACGGGATTAGTTGTATCTGTGTTTTCCGGCAGAGTAGCGACTTCAGGATCTAGAGCCACTGTCGGCGCTTCGTTGACCTCTGTATTGAAGGAGAAGTTGACAATTTGGGAAATCTCCTCCTGACTCAACCCCTGAAGGGCGTTATCCGAAAGGCCAGCTAATTCCGCCGCCTTGGCCGCCGCCGCGTCTCGGGTGGCTTGCCCGGTAGCAAAATTCATGATAATTTGCGTTTCGCCGGGAGCCAGGGTCAGATCGTATCCCCAGGTAGGATTATCGTCGCCATTTGTAAAGGAGATTCTGGCTAGGGGAGTCTCCGCGCCGGCGCCCTGGAGAATATGCCCCAGACGAACATCGTCAGAGGTAGAACCGCTAAAGTTTTGGAAGGTCGTCACCCAAGCGTCCGTTAACTCGGCGGTGGCGTCGCCGTCGCTAGTTGCGACAATCACGGTATTCTGGTCGGAGCCGAGGTTATTTTGAATATCCAAGGTCACTGTTTGGGTGGTTGTCCCCGTATTGGTGACGATGTTTAACCAACGGGCAAAGGAATCATTGGTGGGGACAAATAATTTACGAGAAACGAGGATATCGCCAAAAGTTGCGACCGGAAACACCAATTCCCGTCCGCCATCCTCCGTCGTCGGCGGCGCGCCTAATTCATTGTAGTTGGCGGTGGTATTGGGAACCCCGTTAACCAGTAAGGAATTATAGCCGTCAAAGGCGTCGATAAGGGTTGTTTGGATTGTTCCCCCTCCTACAGTGGTGGCGTTGACCGCCTGGGTGAAAGCGGCCTCGCTCACTGCGGCGCTGGCGGAAGACGTAGTAGAAAAGGTAATGCTAGTGTTTGCGAACCATTCCAGCCCGATACCATCCACGAGGGAAATATAGCGGGCCTAAATGGGTGGTGAACAGAATTTAGGGATCAATATGGTAAAGTAGAGGTAACATTTTTAGCAGGAACGACTATCGATGTACGGTCAAGAGTTAACCAAAGAACAGCAAATATTGTTACTGGTACAGTT
>WGLZ01000009.1 GCA_016471375.1 Cyanobacteria bacterium RI_101 | reverse complement strand
GTTTTTCCATTAACCTGATCTCGCCCCCTAAATCCCCCAATTCTGGGGGACTTTGAACTCAGAAAAGCTCTGAACTCCCCCCAAAATTGGGGGGCTGGGGGGGCAAAACGAGGCTGATGGGTAGATGTGTGTACACCGTAGCCTTACCAAGGGGAGGGCTAGGGAGGGGTTCTGTTCTTGATAGACTTTCAGAAATTATTTGAGTTATGTGTACACCGTAGCTCTTCAACGGGGGATTAGAGACGGCCCTAATCTTGACTCTGCCGATAACTCCAGAGGGTGTTTTGCAACAGCATAGCCACCGTCATGGGGCCGACGCCGCCGGGCACCGGGGTAATGTGGCTGGTTAACGGCGCCACTTCCTCAAAGGCCGCGTCCCCCACTAATTTCCCTTTGCCGTCCGCCGTTTCCACCCGGTTAATACCCACGTCCACCACCACGGCGCCGGGTTTGATCATCTCCGCGGTAATAAATTCCGGTCGCCCGATGGCCGCCACTAAAATATCCGCCTCTCGGGTTAGTTCCCCTAGGTTTTGGGTGCGGGAATGGGCCACGGTCACCGTGGCGTTTTCCTCCAACAGCATTAACGCCAAGGGTTTCCCCACCAAAATACTGCGCCCCACCACCACGGCCCGTTTACCCTTTAATTCCACGCCGTATTCCGCCAACAAGGCCATCACCCCGGCGGGGGTGCAACTCCTCAAGCCTGGCTCTCCCCGCACAAGACGGCCCAAATTGAGGGGATGGAGACCGTCCGCGTCCTTATGGGGGGCGATGGTATGGAGGAGCGCCGCGGAGTCCAAATGGGCGGGCAGTGGCAGTTGCACTAAAATACCGTCCACCCTTGGGTCTTGATTGAGGGCTTCGATTTCCGCCGCCAGCGCCGCCTGGGAGGTGTGGGCCGGAAACTGGCGCCCGAGGGAAACCATGCCGATTTTTTCGCAGGCTTTTTCCTTATTGCGGACATAGACGGCGCTGGCGGGATTATCCCCCGCCATCAACACCGCCAACCCCGGCGCTCGCCCCCGACTCGGCGCCAGTTGAGCGATCTCCGCCTGGAGATTGCGCTGAATTTTTTGGGCTAAGGCTTTGCCGTCTAGGAGTTGGGTCATAGTGATCGTCGCATCGGGGCTTTTGTTAGCTTAGCGCCGCCAATCCCCGTCGGGTTAATCGACCCATGATCGGCGCCGCGCATCGACTGGAGAGAACCTGGCGGCGCTAGTTAACCGAATTTTTGGGAAACCATAAGATTTTTGAATCCTAAAGCGGCGCTTCATAGAGGAAAATGAGGGAATTCTGTCGTAAAAGCAACGGTTAAGCCAAAAGGGGGTCATGTTAGAAGCGCTAGTTCTACTCACCATTCTGTTGGGGTTTCTGGGGACGCTCTGGAAACAAAACCTAGTCATGAAAATTTTGGCCATGGACATCATGAGCGCCGGGGTGGTGGCCTATTTTGTGGCGGCGGCGGCCCGACCGGGTTTGCTGACGCCGATTCTGGTGAAGGACCCCGCCCAAGCCTACGCCGACCCGGTGCCCCAGGCGGTGATTTTGACGGCCATCGTCATTGGTCTGTCCATTCAGGCGCTGATGCTGGTGGGCGCCATGAAACTGTCCCAAAACCATCCCACCCTGGAAGTGGGAGAAATTGAGCGGGTTAACGCGCCATGATCCTGTTGACCCTGCTCTGGCTGACGCTCCCCTTTGGCGTTGGCTTTACCATCTATCTTTTGCCCCGGTTTAAGCGCTCCCTCGGCGTTTTGGGCGGGTTGGTCTCCCTCGCCTATTCCGGCTACCTGGCCCGACTACCGGCGCCGGCCACCTTGACCCTGGTGGACGACTTTGGGGTGACCTTAATCCTCGATTCCCTAGCGGCCTTTTTTATCCTCACCAACGCCTTAGTAACCCTAGCGGTGGTGGCCTACTGTTGGCAAAGCGAGCGGGGGCAATCCTTCTACGCCCAGACCTTGATTCTCCACGGTAGCGTCAACGCCGCCCTGATCAGCGCCGATTTGATTAGCCTCTACGTGGCGCTGGAGGTGATTAGTATCGCCGCCTTTTTGTTGCTCGCGGATAGCCGGGGCGACCGGGTTCTCTGGGTCGGCATTCGCTATTTGTTCGTCAGCAATGTGGCCATGCTCTTTTACCTCGTAGGCGCCATGCTGGTCTATCAAACCCATCATTCCTTTGCCTTTCAGGGGCTAGAGGGCGCCCCGGCGGAGGCCTGGGCCTTAATTTTGATGGCGCTTTTGGCCAAAGGCGGGGTCTTTACCCTCGGCTTTTGGCTCCCCCAAACCCACGCCGAAGCGGATTCGCCGGTGTCGGCGCTGATGTCCGGCGCGGTGGTCAAGGCGGGGGTTTTTCCCCTCGTTCGTTTGGCGTTACTCATCGAGGACGTCAATCCCCTGATCCGGCTCTTTGGGGTGGGGACGGCGCTGATGGGGGTGGTCTATGGCGTTTTTGCCTTGGACACGAAGAGAACCCTGGCCTGGAGCACCGTTTCCCAGATGGGCTTTCTGCTAGCGGCGCCGCCGGTGGCGGGGTTCTACGCCTTGACCCACGGGCTGGTAAAAGCCGCGCTCTTCCTCGTGGCGGGGCGCCTTCCCAGTCGGCGCTTTAGCGACTTGCGGGAAACGGGGATTCCCCTTTCTCTCTGGTGGCCCGGCGCCGTCGCCGCCTTTTCCATCTCTGGCTTTCCCCTCCTCTCCGGTTTCGGCGCCAAGGTCTTAACCCTGAAAACCCTTTTACCCTGGCAGGAGGTTGGCATGAATTTGGCGGCGCTGGGCACCGCGATTATTTTTGCCAAGTTCATTTTTCTGCCCCGCCAGTCCCAGGAGAAAACGAAACAAACGACGGGGTTTTGGACGGCGCTGGCGCTCCTCCTCGGCGCCCTCGTCCTCGCTAATGGGGTTTACTACGACGCCTACACCCTCGAAAATATCCTCAAACCCTTGGCCACCATCGGTCTAGGCTGGATTTTATACTGGGGAATTTTTCGGCGCTGGAGTCTGGCGTTTTCCCGAGCGCCGGAACAGTTTGAACACCTCCTCGGCGCCATGACGGCGATGTTAATGCTCTTATTTTGGCTAGGGTGGTCTCGATGGGAACCTTTATTTTAAGACTGGGCCTGTGGCTACTGCTCACGGCCAACCTGGGGTTAGGCAACGTCCTCTTCGGCGCCGCCCTGGCGCTTTTGCTTCCCCGTCCCTTCGCCGGACGGTTAACCCCTTGGCAACTGCTCCAAAGTCTGGGGCGCCTCCTCTGGGCCCTGCCCCAGGCCTACGGCGAAGCCCTAGAGATGCTCCGCTTCCCCCACCGCTACGAGCGCCGAACCTGGGAAGAGAGCCAAGCCCAGGGGCGTCCGGCGCTGGTGTTTCTGGATATTTTTCTGATCACCTTTACCCCCAAAAGTTTAGTTCTCCAGGAGCGGGAAGGACGTTACGAAGTCCATTACTTAGACAGGGGGCGCCGCCAATGAGTCTCGTCTTAAACCTAACCCTCTCGGCGCTGTTGGCCATTTCCCTGATTCCCCTCTATCGGGCCTGGCGGAGCGAAGACATTTGGCTTACGTTAACCGCTTTTGCCAGTTTCGCCAGCAAGACCAGCATTCTCATCCTAGTGGTCTCCGTCCTACGGGACGATTGGATGCTGGGCGTCGTGGGGGTGATCATCCTCAGCGTCGGCAACGCCGGCATTATGCTTCTAGCCCAAATTTTGCGACGCTTGGAGGGAGAGCCGTGATTGAATTAGCGAGTAGTTTTTACCTAGCCGTCGGCGTCCTCTTTTGGCTTTTGGGCACCCGCACCCTTTTAAAGGTTCGCCCCGTTCTTGTCCATCTCCATTACCTCTCCATCGCCGACACCCTCGGCTCCCTGAGCATTGTCTTTGGCTTGCTCTTCCTCCGACCCAAAGAATGGCCCCTGCTCGTCCTAGCCATGATTTCCTTGGCGCTCTGGAACACCCTCCTCGGTTACGTCATCGCCTACGGTGTATCAGATGACAGATATCAGATGACAGATATCAGTTATCAGGTATCAGATGAAAGGGGGCAGACAAGAGATGACAAGTAATTGAGTTGAACGCAATCCATTAAATTAGGCTTGCTATATTTGATATCTGTAATCTGTAATCTGATATCTGTAATTCTGATGACTGATTTTGCCATTCTCTTGATCGCGGCGCTGGTGCCCCTGACTTCCGGGTTAACCCTCCTCCAAACCAATCCCTACCGGGCCCTAATTTTGCGGGGGATCGTCGGCGCCGCTTGCGCCCTGCTCTACGCCGTCCTCGGCGCCGCGGACGTGGCCCTGACGGAGGCGCTGGTGGGGACTCTGCTGGCGGTTCTGCTCTACGCCGTTACCGTGCGGTCCTCCATGGCGGCCCGTCTGGGGGTGTGGGCGCCGGAAGTGGCTCACATTCCCCTAGAAACCCTGCGACAGGGGTTAGCTCCCGCCCATCTACGGCTGGAAGTGCTGACTTACTCCGATTTAACGAGTTTAGAAACGGCTTTAGAGACCCAAAAAATTCACGGTCTTTATCGGGCCGAAACCGGACTCCAGTGGCGAGTTCCCCGGCTTCAAGAACTTTTTCAATCCCCTCGCCCCCCCGCTTAATCATGATGAGATGGATTTATCTGCTGGCTAGTCTCGGCTTTACGCTGAAAATGTTGACCTTGACCCCAACGGCGCCGTTGGATCAGGACTGGTCGAATATCGCGGCGCTGGTGGCGGAACAGGGAGGCGTCCCCAACGCCGTGGCGGGGATTATTTTCCGCAACCGTCTCTACGACACCATCTTTGAAGTGATTGTCTTCACCATCGCCATCGCCGGGGTTAAACATCTGCTGGCGGACGAAAAACCCCAAAAACAGATTCATCTTTTTCCCGACCGGGCCTCCGCGATTATGGCCCGCTTGGGCGCCACCATTACGACCCTAGTGGCGGTGGAATTAGCCATTCGCGGCCACCTCAGCCCTGGGGGCGGCTTCGCCGCCGGGGTGGCCGGGGGCACCGCCATTGGGTTAATCGCCATGACTTCGGCGCCGGCAAAAATGGAAGAGATTTATCGGCGCTGGCATACCGCCGCCTGGGAAAAAATTTCCGTTTTGGCGTTTTTAGCGTTGGCTGTCCTAGCCCTGACGGGGATTACGCCGCCCATGGGCGAAATGGGCGCTTTGTTGAGCGGCGGCTTTATTCCTTGGTTTAATCTGCTGGTGGCTATTAAAGTGGCGCTGGGATCCTGGGCGGCGGTTCTCTTGTTTATCCGTTATCGGGGTTTGCTTTAGCCTTAATCAAGCAAGAAACCAAGAATCATCGGAGGAGGGGCTTGAGGAACCGCCCTGAATCCTCGCACTTAGATAACCTGTTCCACTTCGGCGATTTCCGGGATCATTTCCCGCAGTTTCCGCTCGATACCCATTCTCAGAGTCATGGTGGAGCTAGGGCAGGAGCCGCAGGCGCCCTGGAGGCGGAGTTTGACCACGGGGCCGTCTAGATCCACCACTTCCACGTTGCCGCCGTCCGCCATCAGGTAGGGACGCAGTTCGTCTAGCACAGTTTCGACATTTTGTAGGGTTAGTTCCATAGTCGGCGCTCTCCAATCTGTTAAGAAAGTTAAAGATTCCCCTATCCTAGCGTCTCTCGCTCGTCCTGTCTCGCCCGGGGCGCCGGAGTGGGGGAGCGCAAAAATGGGAGCCGTTTTCCGGTAATATAGGCAAGGCTGAATTTCCCTCAGCTTGCTTGTCCCCTTTTCCCTTGGAAGCGGTATTTTCCGCCCTGCTTCCCCCTGTGGTTCACCGCCAGACAGGGCTTTTTAGCGGTTAATTTAGAGCTAACCCCAATGAATCCAGACATTTTTGAGAAAGTCAAGAAAATCGTGGTGGAACAACTGGAAGTCGAACCCGACAAAGTGACCCCCGAAGCCAGTTTCGCCAACGACCTCGGCGCCGATTCCCTCGACACAGTGGAGTTGGTGATGGCGCTAGAAGAGGAATTTAGCATCGAAATCCCCGACGAAGTGGCGGAAACCATCGACACCGTCGGCAAGGCCGCCGAGCATATCAGCGCCAATACCTAAACTTAAGCGCCGTTTTCCCCGCGCCTCCAGACTAGGAGACCCTACGGCGCTAGCGGGGAAGTCTCCCTTCCCCTTGGCTGAGGCTTCAGCTTTTTCCACTTGATTTCCTGCGCTATGACAACTATTGAGAAAAGACGGGTCGTGGTCACGGGACTGGCGGCCATCACCCCCATCGGCAACACCTTAGAAACTTACTGGGAAGGTCTGCTGGCGGGGCGCAACGGCATTGGCCCCGTCACCCGTTTCGACGCGTCTAACCAGGCTTGTCGGTTTGGCGGCGAAGTAAAGGATTTTGACCCCCACCTTTTCCTAGAGCGCAAGGAAGCCAAGCGCATGGACCGGTTTTCCCAGTTCGCCGTCGCCGCCAGTCATCAGGCGCTGTTGGACGCCGGGCTAACGATTACAGAGGACAACGCCGACCGGATCGGGGTTTTGATCGGCACCGGTATCGGCGGACTCAAAGTGTTGGAAGACCAACAGGAAATTTTTCTGACCAAGGGCCCCGACCGTTGTAGCCCCTTTATGATCCCGATGATGATCGCCAATATGGCCGCGGGGTTAACGGCCATTCATACCGGCGCTAAGGGCCCCAACACCTGTACGGTGACGGCCTGCGCGGCGGGGTCTAACGCCATCGGCGACGCTTTTCGCATGATTCAGTACGGTCACGCCGAAGCGATGATCTGCGGCGGCACGGAAGCCACCATTACCCCCCTAGCGTTTGCCGGTTTCGGCTCCGCCAAGGCGCTCTCTTTCCGCAACGACGACCCGACCCGCGCCAGTCGCCCTTTTGACCGGGAACGGGACGGCTTTGTCATGGGAGAAGGCTGCGGCATTTTAATTTTGGAAGCTTTAGACCACGCCCTAGCCAGAAACGCCCGCGTTTACGCCGAAATTGTCGGCTACGGCATGACTTGCGACGCCTACCATATTACGGCGCCGACGCCAGATGGTCGCGGCGCCACCCGGGCCATTCAATTGGCGCTCCGGGACGGGGGACTGCTCCCGGAAGATATCGACTATATTAACGCCCACGGCACCAGCACCCCCGCCAACGACGCCACGGAAACCAAGGCCATTAAGCAGGCGCTAGGGGAGCGGGCTTACCAAATTGCCGTCAGTTCCACCAAATCCATGACGGGACACCTCCTTGGCGGCTCCGGCGGTATCGAGGCGGTGGCCACCGTTAAAGCCATCGCGGAACATCAAGTCCCTCCCACCATTAACCTAGAAAACCCCGACCCAGAGTGCGATTTAGACTACGTCCCCGGCAAAAGTCGGGTCTTAAAGGTAAGGGCGGCGCTGTCCAACTCCTTCGGTTTTGGCGGCCATAACATCACCTTAGCCTTTCGCAAATATCCTTAGCTATTGGGAAAGCCCCCCTAACCCCCCAATTCTGGGGGAAACGGTCGTTGAAGTCCCCCAAGGTTGGGGGATTGAGGGGGCGAATCAACCTTTTTAAACAACCCCTTAAGCAAGAGAGCCGGATCATGGGAAGATAGAGGGCAATTGGCGAGACCTTCTGCCCTGGCCGGAACGGCGCGCCTGTCGATGTCTTTTGTGTTCCATTTTTAACTTCCTATGGTTGCTGTTACCCAATCCCCCGCGGAACTTTTTATTAATTCCGTCCGTTTCCTCTCCATCGACGCGGTGGAGAAAGCCAAATCTGGACACCCCGGCCTCCCCATGGGCGCGGCGCCGATGGCCTATGTCGTTTGGGATCAGTTTATGCGCTTTAATCCCAAAAATCCTAAGTGGTTTAATCGGGATCGCTTTATCCTCTCGGCGGGTCACGGCTCTATGTTGCAGTACGCGTTACTGTATCTGACGGGCTATGATAGCGTTTCCATCGAAGATATTAAACAGTTCCGCCAGTGGGGATCCATGACCCCCGGCCACCCGGAAAACTTTGAAACCCCCGGCGTGGAAGTGACCACGGGGCCCCTGGGTCAAGGTATCGCCAACGGGGTCGGTTTCGCCCTAGCGGAAGCCCATCTGGCCGCCACCTTTAATAAGCCCGACGCGACGCTGGTGGATCACTACACCTATGTAATCCTCGGGGATGGGTGCAACATGGAAGGCATCTCCGGCGAAGCCTGCTCTTTGGCCGGTCACTGGGGCTTGGGTAAACTGATCGCCCTCTACGACGACAACCATATTTCCATCGACGGCTCCACCGACGTGGCCTTTACCGAAGACGTCAGCAAACGCTTTGAAGCCTACGGCTGGCACGTCCTCCACGTTAAGGAAGGGAACACCGACCTGGCGGCCATCGCTAAAGCCATTGAAGAAGCCAAAGCCGTCGCCGACAAACCCACGTTAATTAAAGTCACCACCACCATCGGCTACGGCTCCCCCAAAAAAGCGGGCACCGCCGGCGTCCACGGCGCCGCCCTCGGCGCCGACGAGGTGGAAGCCACCCGCAAAAATCTAGGCTGGGACTACGAACCCTTTGTGGTTCCCCAGGAAGTGCTGGACTACACCCAAACCTTCATCGACCGCGGCGCCGCCTACGAAACGGAGTGGAACCAAGTTTTAGCCCAGTACAAAACCAAATACCCCGCTGAAGCGGCGGAATTTGAGCGCCTCCTGAGCGGTAAACTGCCGGAAGGCTGGGCCGACGTTCTCCCCAGCTTTACCCCGGAAGATAAAGGGATTCCCACCCGGAAGCATTCCGAAGCCTGCCTGAATAAACTGGCGCCGGTTCTGCCGGAACTCCTGGGCGGCTCCGCGGATTTGACCCACTCCAACCTGACGGAACTGAAACTCTCCGGCGATTTTCAAAAAGGCGCTTACCAAAACCGCAATATCCACTTCGGGGTGCGGGAACACGCCATGGGCGCCATCTGTAACGGCATGGCCCTCCACGGCTCCGGCTTGATTCCGTACGGCGCCACCTTCCTGATCTTTACCGACTACATGCGGGCCGCTATCCGCCTGTCGGCGCTGTCCCAGGCTGGCGTCGTCTGGGTGATGACCCACGATTCCATCGGGCAGGGGGAAGACGGCCCCACCCACCAACCTATCGAAACTTTGGCTTCCCTGCGGGCCATTCCTAACCTGACGGTGATTCGTCCCGCCGACGGCAACGAATGCTCCGGCGCTTATGAGGTAGCCATTAGCTTTGCCAAGGAGCACAAACCCACCCTCTTGGCCTTCACCCGTCAGAACGTGCCCAACCTGGCCGGCTCCTCCGCGGCGGCCGTCCATAAAGGCGCCTATACCCTGGTGGATTGCGAAGGAACCCCGGATTTAATCCTCATCGGCACCGGCTCGGAAGTCAGCCTCTGCGTCGAAGCGGCGGCCAAATTGACCGGCAAAAAAGTGCGGGTGGTCTCTATGCCTTCCTGGGAACTCTTTGAAGCCCAGGATAAAGCCTACCAAGAGTCCGTTCTGCCCAAGGCCGTCACCAAACGCCTTGCGGTGGAAGCGGGGTGCAGTTTTGGCTGGCACAAATTCGTCGGCCCCGAAGGCGACACCGTCACCATCGACCGTTTCGGCGCTTCCGCCCCCGGCGGCGTCTGCCTGGAGAAATTCGGCTTCTCCGTCGATAACGTCCTCGCCAAAGCCCAGGCGCTGTTAGGGTAAGACGCCCATTAAGACTCTTTTGGAAACCTTAGCCTCCCTCCCGGAGGCTTTTTTATTTTGGGACGGCGCCGGGTCTTTTTCCGGCCCCGTCCCGCGGACTGGAAGGCCTAGGGGATTTAACTCGCCGCTATCATGGGAGCCGCGCCCTTACTCGGTTAACCCATGCTTTCCCTCGCTCAAGCCAGCGCCCGCCAACGAGAAATTATCGAAATTGTTTTCAGCAACGGCTGGGACTATATGCGAGCGCTCCTCCTCGGCGCTCAAACTGGCGAGCCGCAAATTCCCACCCCGGCGGTGTTGTGCAAAATTTTGACGGAGTTGGGGCCTTTTTACGTCAAGCTGGGGCAACTCCTAAGCACCCGTCCCGACTTACTACCCCCCAGTTATATCAACGCCCTCTCGGCGCTCCAGTCCCAGGTGCCGGCGGTGGCTTGGCCGCCCCTAGAGGCTCAACTCAAGGAAACTTTGGGACGTCCCCTGGAGGACATTTTCGAGGAAATCGACCCCCGACCCATCGCCGCCGGCTCCATCGGTCAAGTCCACCGAGCCGTTCTTAAAACCGGGGAGGCCGTGGCGCTCAAAATTCAGCGCCCTGGCATTGACGCGGTGGTGGAGCAGGATGTGGGACTGATTAGGGGCGCGGCGGAGTTAGCGGGGTTATCGGAGTTTGGTAAAACCTACGACGTCGTCCAACTGGCAGACGAATTTATTCGGGCCGTGCGAGCGGAGTTGAATTTTAAAACCGAAGCCCGTTACACCGATACCCTCCGGCGAAATTTAGCGAAAAGCGACTGGTTGCCGCCCAATCAGTTGGTCATTCCCCAGGTGTATTGGGAACTCACCACCGAAAAATTGTTGGTCTTGGAATGGTTGCGGGGGGGGCCGCTCCTAGCGGCGGATTTAACCCAACCGCCGGGTCTGTCCCCGGAAGCCCGACGCCAAGCCCTGACCAGCTTGCTCCTGCGGGCCTTTTGCCAACAGTTCTACCGGGACGGCTTTTTCCACGCCGATCCCCACCCCGGTAATTTGTTTTACCTCGAAGACGGACGGTTGGCGCTGATCGACTGCGGTATGGTGGGGCGTCTCGACCCCCGCACCCAGCAAATTCTGACGGAAATGCTTCTAGCCATCTTTGAACTGGATTCCCAGCGTTGCGCTCAACTGACCCTAGAACTTTCGGTGGGGATTAATCAAACCAATTTGGAGCAGTTGGAGGTGGACTATGAAAAAATGCTCCGCAAGTACTATGACCTAAGCCTAGCGGAGGTCAACTTTAGCGAGATTATCTATGAACTCCTGCAAATCGCCCGCTCCAATCGGGTCAAAGTCCCCGGCAGTCTGGGGCTTTACGCTAAATGTCTGGCCAACTTGGAAGGAACGGGACGCCAATTTAACCCGGAGTTAAATCTCCTCAGCGAACTGCAACCCCTGATGGCGGATCTCCTGACCCGGCAACTCCTGGGCGCTAACCCCCTACAAACGGGTCTGCGGGCCGTCCTCGACCTCAAATCCCTGACCCTGAAAACCCCCCGACAGGTGGACGTTTTTCTAGACCGCCTTAACAGCGAAACCCTGCAATGGAATTTGCGTCTGCCGGATCTCGACCCGGTGCGGCGCAGTATCGACCGCTCCGCCAACCGCCTTTCCTTTAGCGTTGTGGTCGGCGCTTTGATTATGGGCGCCGCCATCATTTCCGCGGGGTCGAATAGTCAGCAACTGGCGCTGGTGGCTAATATTCTTTTTTCCGCCGCGTCCCTGCTGGGCTTGTGGCTCATCGTCAGTATTTTGCGCTCCGGGCGCCTGAAATAAGGCGAATAGAGTGTCAACTAAGGACAAATTCCCCTACCCTGTTTAATCGCTAGTTCTCCTAGATGATTGCGCTCCCTTTAGGGTACTGGAGCTTGATTCGGCGCCGGACTGAAACGAGAGAAGAGGCGCTACGCCGCTGGGGGTACTGGGTAGGGGGGGCTTGGAGTTGGTAAAGTTTTGTTACGGACAAAAACTCAGTAACCAAATCCCCCTACCAGGGACTGCCCACCAAGGTAAACCCCGACCAATAGTAGGGATGACTAAGCCGCTCTGTCCGGTCTGCCTGAGAAAGGAAGGGCAATGGAATCGCCTGACGGGAGGTTTGCAAAGCGCCGTCTTGGAGGGCAACCTGACCCCGAATCAGGGCGATTTGACTCTGGCGTAGGGCTTCGGCTTTTTTCTGAGGAGTTTGTTTAAGACGATAATAAAATTCGTTCATCAAGGCAAAGGTGCCGGCGTCGCTGACGCTCCAGAGGCTGGCCAGGGCGGAGCGGACTCCAGCTTGCAGAGCCAATCCAGAAAATCCCAACTCCACTTCGAGATCCCCCAGCGCCGTTTGACAAGCGCTCAGAACCAGCAATTCCACCGGAGGGGAACTGAGACCGAGGGCGGCCATTTGAGTTAAGCGTAATTTTTGATCCCCAAACTGGATATAAGAGGATTGGGCGTCGCCGGGGAGAAAACGGGCGTGGGTCGCTAGGTGAACAATTTCGTAACGCCCTTGTCGGCGCGTCTCTCGGAGCGCCGCCGGAGTGAAGGCTTGGTTTTCTAGGGTGGCGCCGGGCCAGGGCGTTTGGCGAATAGCGGCC
>WGLZ01000093.1 GCA_016471375.1 Cyanobacteria bacterium RI_101 | reverse complement strand
TTTGTGCCCCTCATGGATACCATATTTTCAAAACCTAGTCCCAGTAAGGGATTGAGCCACCTGTAATGTTTACAGGAGAAGGATTTGATGGTCATTGGTAAAATATCTCAGCAGGGTTACCAACCTGCGGAATGTAGGCTATAACCCAAGATATGAAAAACAACTAAGGAGGCTTGAACATGAATGCCCATAAACTGGCGACAACTTTAAAGCAAGATGGAACCATTTTGCTGGAAGGACTTCCTTTCTATGCTGGCGATATGGTGGAGATTATTATTTTGGAACAGCCGCAGGAAAAGCTCACATCCCCCCTCCAACAAACCGACTATCCTCTTCAGGGAAAACAACCTTATCGCTACGATGACCCGTTTGAACCTGCTGTGCCCGACGAAGATTGGGATGTCTTGAAGTGATTGTGTTGGACACGCACATCTGGATTTGGTGGGTGCAAAAAGATAACAGGCTGACCCAGCAACACGAACAGTGGCTCCAGCAATATCGATCGGAGGGGCTAGGGGTGAGTATCTTTAGTTGCTGGGAAGTTGCAAAACTGGTGGAGAAAAATCGGCTGGTCTTGCCAGAACCGATCGATCAATGGCTTGATACCGCATTAGCTTATCCTGGAGTGCAACGGCTGGAGTTGACGTTGCCTATTGTGGTGAAAGCGACCCAATTGGAGGGTTTTCACAATGACCCAGCGGATCAAATCATTGTGGCAACGGCGCAAGTCTATGGCTGTCCACTGCTGACGGTGGATGCCAAGATTGTTAACTATCCCCAGGTTCAAATCCTGAAGTAGTATTTATATCGTTATAACCTACCGCAAAAAGCTTATCGACGAAACCCTAGAAAGAATCTACATCGGCCGGCGCTTTAAAAACGACACCGAGCGTCTAGAAAAACTCTTTGAGCTATATACTAAAATGACCAGCCAACAACAACCCGCCAAAAAATCCAAAAAACGTTAACCTCTTTTGACCCTCACCCAAACTTTGACTCCCCTTCTCCCGCTCTGGGAGAAGGGGCCGGGGGATGAGGGCAAACAAATATCATTCTCACCCGTCTGCAAACCGCTATACCGTTACCCAGAACTGAAAATAAAAATAGAGCGATACCCATGACCAAAGACTTAACTTCATCTCTCTGCCATCGCCAGAACATCTTAAATAATCCCTACGCCCTCCAAAAAATTGAAGAACACCTTGGTCTGGGGGGAAATTATTATAATGGAGAGCTTCTTTTTACCAAGCAACAGTTAGTTGAAATTTTTTGCGTTAGTGAAAGCACAGTTGAAAAATACTTGGCTAGTCATAGCGACGAACTCAGGGCGAATGGCTACCAAGTCCTGCGAGGTCAAAAACTCCGTGAATTTAAAGCTTTACTTGATGGTAACGTAACAGATTACGGTACCAAAACCACAGCGTTAGGCGTGTTTACCTTTCGGGCAACTCTCAACCTCGCCATGCTACTGGTCGAGAGCGATTTAGCCCGCGCCATTCGCTCCCGCATTCTAGATATTGTCATTGACGTGATGGCGGAACGAGCGGGAGGACATACAAAATATATCAATCAAAGAGACCATAACTATTTGCCTGCCGCTTATCAAGAATTTAGCTATCGAAAAATTTTTACCGACGCCCTAGATCGTTATCTAGACATGGGTAAATTTAAGTATGGTGCATACACAAATAAAATTTATCAAGTTGTCTTTCGAGAAAAAGCCCAAGAATATAAACAAATTCTTAGTTTAGGCAAAAATGATCGCGTAAGAGACACCCTTTATGCCGAAGTCCTTAAAGCAATTGCCAGTCTAGAAAATGGTTTAGCCACAGAAATGAAAACTCAATCAGAAAAACTTGGTCGTAAACTTAAACCCCAAGAACTTGACGAATTATTTGTCACTGCGGAGCAAAATCCTTACCTAAAACCTATCATTGAGGACGCCCGCATCAAAATGGCAAGCCGTGATTTAGGCTTTCGCGACGCTCTACATCAAAAACTAGAAGCCTATATTCAAAGTGTTCCTGAAAGTGACTTTGAACGATTTTTAGGAGAAACGAGCCGTTCCTTAGAAGAGCAGTTTTCAGATCCGGTACTTTTGGCGGTCTTCAAGCGACTGAAGGATCGCTAAACCATGAAAGTATCATTTTTTTACTTTGATATTCACTATGCCGTCGAAATACATGATTGGATTATTGAACAATCCGGCGGCTTTCCAGGTTGGAATAATCTCGGAATCTTAGAGAGCGCCTTGGAACATATTCAAAACGACAACTACTATCCTGAAATTCAGGATAAGCTCACCCACTTGGTTTTTGCCATCAATAAATTTCACGCTTTTGTTGATGGTAATAAGCGCTCTAGCATTGCCTTGGGCGCTTACTTTTTAGAACTTAATGGTTATGGCTTTTTGATAAATAAATTTGTCTTAGAAATGGAAAATATTGCTATTTGGGTAGCAGAAGGAAAGGTCTCCAAAGAACTTTTACTTGAACTGATTCAATCTCTGATTTTCGAGGATGATTTTAGTGAAGCTCTCAAAATCAAGTTGGCTGATGCTGTGATGGATGATAATGGATGAGGGAGTATTTCACATCCCTTAACGCCAGCGCCATGACCTACACCCTAACCCAACCCCTCGCCGTCGATCAATTCATTGCCCAATACGGGGATGATTGCCGCTATGAATTAGCTGACGGAGAACTGATTAACATGGAACCCACAGGCCCCCACGAAACCGTAAGCGGTAAGCTAGCCATGCAAATTAGTATTGGCATTACAGCCGCCCAATATCCCTGGTTTATTCCCCGCGCTTGCCTAATTCAACCCTTTGCAGATGTCGCCACCGCTCGCCGTCCCGATGTGGTGGTTCTGGACGAAACCTTCTTGGGCAATGAACCCCTTTGGCAACGAGAACCCGTAATTACCCTAGGGCGCTCCATCAAACTGGTTGCCGAGGTTGTGAGTACCAACTGGGAGACCGACTATGCCCGTAAAGTCGAAGAATACGCGCTCTTTGGCATTCCCGAATATTGGATTATCGATTACCGGGGACTGGGGGGCGTCCGCTTTATCGGCAAACCCAAACAACCCACCTTTACCGTCTGTCAATTGGAGGGCGAGGAGTATCGTCAACAGCAATACCGCCTTGGCGAAGCCATCGAGTCCAAACTGCTCCCCCATTTGCAACTTCGATTAGACGATATTTTGCCTTGCTAAGATGAGTAATCCCCACGCCATTCCCGCCGTATCCGTCACCTACGCCCAGGACGGCAGTTCCACCCAAGCCAACGCCCTCGGGATGCGCCCCATGCAGGAACGGGCCTACCAAAAACGGGGCGAGCAGTATTTATTGATCAAATCGCCCCCCGCCTCCGGCAAAAGTCGGGCCCTGATGTTTATCGCCCTAGACAAACTGGAAAATCAGGGACTCCAGCAAGCCATCATCGTGGTGCCCGAAAAATCCATCGGCGCTAGTTTTCACAACGAACCCCTAACTCAGTTTGGCTTTTGGGCGGATTGGGTCGTCGAACCCCGCTGGAACCTCTGCGACGCCCCCGGCGGGGACAATGGCGGCAAAGTGGACGCCGTTAAAAAATTCCTAGACAGCCCAGCGCCGGCGCTGGTTTGCACCCACGCCACTTTTCGGTTTGCCGTGGAAAAATTTGGCGTCGAAGCCTTTGATCGGCGCTTGATTGCCGTGGACGAATTTCACCACGTTTCCGCCAACCCCGACAACAAACTCGGCGATCAGGTTCGCCAACTGATGGCCCGAGACCAAACCCACATCGTCGCCATGACCGGCTCCTACTTCCGGGGCGACGCCGAGGCGGTGCTACACCCGGAAGACGAGGCCAAGTTTGAAACCGTCACCTACACCTATTACGAACAACTCAACGGCTACCAATACCTGAAACAACTCGACATCGGCTACTACTTCTACTCCGGTCAATACAGCGACACCATTATGGAGGTGCTGAACCCTCGGGAGAAGACCATTCTCCATATTCCCAACGTCAACTCCAGGGAGAGCACGAAAGATAAAATCCGCGAGGTGGAACACATTCTCGAAGAACTGGGCGATTGGCAGGGCATCGATCCCCAGACGGGCTTTCAACTTGTCCGAACCCCCGACGGTCGGCTCCTCAAAATCGCCGATCTGGTGGATGACGACCCCGCTAAGCGCGACCGGGTTGTGGCGGCGCTGAAGGACTCCGCCCAGAAGCATAACCGCGACCACGTTGACATCATCATCGCCCTGGGTATGGCCAAAGAGGGCTTTGATTGGATCTGGTGCGAGCACGCCCTGACGGTGGGTTATAAATCCAGCCTGACGGAAATTATCCAGATCATTGGTCGCGCCACCCGAGACGCCCCCGGTAAGCGCCGGGCCCGCTTTACCAACCTAATCGCGGAACCGGACGCCAGCCCAGAAACCGTGACGGAAGCGGTGAACGACACCCTCAAAGCCATCGCCGCCAGCCTCTTAATGGAGCAAGTCCTGGCGCCCCGCTTCGAGTTCAAGCCCAAGCGGCGGGAAAATGAGCCAACGGCAGGGTTTGACTACGGCCCGGATGGCTACGATTCCCAGGGCTGTAATGTGGGGTTTAATCCCAACACCGGCCAAATCCAGATCGAAATCAAAGGTCTAGCGGAACCCAAGAGCCAAGAGGCGGAGCGGGTCTGTCGGGAGGATCTGATTGAATTAGTCACCAGCTTTGTCCAGAAGAAAGCAATCCTAGAGCGGGGTCTCTTTGATGACAACTTGGCGCCGGAGGAATTAACCCAGGTGGCTATGGGCAAAATCGTTAAGGAAAAGTTCCCCGCCTTCGACGCCGAAGACCAAGAAGCCGTGCGCCAACACGCCATCGCGGCGCTGAACCTAGTGCAACAGGCCAAGAAAACCGTCAATGAAGCCGGGGAAACCTATAGGGCTAGCCCCTTTCCTGACCTAGAAGAGGAACCAGGGGCAGGGGAGAGCGCCGGGCCCTCTTCCCCTAACGACCGAGAACCCCCCAAAAATACGGCGCTGATTGACGGGGTGCGAAAATTTGTCCTTTCCGTCACCGAGCTGGATATTGATCTGATCGATCGTATTAATCCCTTTGGGGAAGCCTACGCTATTCTGGCCAAGTCCATGAGCGAAGAGCGCCTCCAGCAGGTGGCCGCGGTTATCGGCGCTAAACGCGGGAGGTTGACTCCAGCGGAAGCCAAAGAACTGGCCGTGCGAGCGTTTAAGTTCAAACAGAGAAAAGGACGACTGCCCTCGGCTAACTCCCCCGACGCCTGGGAACGGCAGATGGCTGAAGGCGCCGCCGCCTTTGTTCGTTTTAAAGATCAAGGCTGTTATGAGTGAAATAGACCTCAACGAGTTACGGGCCGAACTGGACGACTTTGCGCGACCCCAAAAAAGCGGCGATAGGTCGGCGCGGGAAGAACGGATTATTGCCGGTTTTGAAGAGATCGAGCGTTTTGTGGAGGAGCGGGGCCGCTTGCCTCAGCAGGGGGCAGACCGGGATATCTTCGAGCGCCTCTACGCGACGCGGTTGGAGAGCTTGCGGGAATCGGAGGAATGCCGGGCTATTCTAGAGCCGCTGGACTCCCGCGGACTGTTAGCCATGGATCATGACATCGAGGCAAACACCGAAAATATCTCAGATGACGAGTTATTCGCGGCGCTGAAAACCGAAGCTGATCCCCAGAACGATATTACTCACCTGACCCATGTGCGCTCCCGTCAAGAAATCAAAGCGGCGGAGGAGATCGCCCAACGGGTTCCCTGTCTGGATTTTGCTCAGTTTAAACCAATCTTTGAAACGACCCGGCGCCAATTAGCCAGCGGCGAACGACAGACTGTGAAGTATCAGGATAACGCGACCATCCAGGAAGGCGACCTCTTTATTCTCGACGGCCAAACGGCGCTGGTGGCCAGTCGAGGGGAAATGTTTATCAGCGATTATGGCGCCCCTAACTGTCGTCTGCGGGTCATCTATGACAACGGCGCTGAGAGCGATTTACTGCTACGTTCTCTCCAACGGGCGCTAAATAAGGATAAAACCAGTCGCCGGATTACCACCCCAGACCTCGGCCCTCTCTTTGCTCAGGTCGAAGAGCCAGAGGATTGGCCAACGGGTTATATCTACGTGCTCAGAAGCCAATCCGACGATCCCTTCATCGCCGAGCATCGGTCGGTCATTCATAAAATTGGCGCGACGGGCGGCGACGTAAAAAAACGCATTGCTAACGCCAAGAAAGACCCCACTTACTTACTGGCCGATGTGGAAATTATCGCCACCTTTAAACTCGCCAACCTCGACGGTCACAAACTTGAGGCCTTACTGCACAAATTTTTTGACCCCGCTCGACTGAACGTGCAATTGCAAGACCGCTTCGGCATCCCTGTCAGCCCGAGGGAATGGTTTTTGGTTCCCTTGGAGGCCATTGAGGCGGCGATTGAAAAAATTCAGGCGGGAATCATCGACCAATTTCAATACGATCCAGAGACCGCCAGCCTGCGCCGGTATGAGCAAAATCTCGAAAGGGTCTAATCGGCCTTGAAGACGAAGAGCAGATTAATCTTCGCCGGCTTCCTGGTGATTGGCCAGCGCCATTTCCATAAACCGATCCTGGGCGCTTTGGGCCTCCTCCGGGCGCTCCGGGCGCCGTTGAATATATTTGCCGTTGGGGCGCAGATCCCAGGCGTGACGATTATCCGCCAAGAGAATCCCTAAAATTTCCTGAAGCTCCTGTTGGATTTGGGGATCGTCAATGGGGGTAATGGCCTCCACCCGACGGCTAAGGTTGCGGGTCATCCAGTCGGCGCTGCCGATATAAATTTCCTCCTGACCGCCGTTGTGGAAGTAGAAAATGCGGGAATGCTCCAAAAAGCGCCCCACCAGACTCATGACCCGGATATTCTCGCTCACTCCCTCTAGGCCGGGGCGCAGACAACAAATCCCCCGCACGATCAGGTCGATTTTGACCCCCGCCTGGGAGGCGTCGTAGAGCGCCCGAATTACCGGCGCGTCCACTAGGGCGTTCATCTTAGCGACAATGCGGCCGCTACCGCCGTTGCGACAGTGCTCCGCCTCCCGGTTAATCATGGCCACCATCCGTTCCCGCATATTCACCGGCGCCACCAGTAGTTTTTGGTACTGGGTTTGACGGGAATAGCCGGTGAGAAAGTTAAAGAGATGGGTTAAATCGTCTCCTAATTCTTCGCGGCAGGTGAGCAGTCCCAAATCCGTGTAGAGCTTAGCGGTTTTGGGATTGTAGTTCCCCGTGCCGATGTGGACGTAGCGCCGGAGAGTATTGCCTTCCTGTCGCACCACGAGGATGGTTTTGGTGTGGGTTTTGAGGCCGACTAGACCATAAACGACGTGAACCCCGGATTGCTCTAATTTGCGGGCCCAGGTAATATTATTCTCCTCGTCAAACCGGGCTTTTAATTCCACCAACACCGCCACCTGTTTGCCGTTTTCCGCCGCCGCGATCAGGGCGCGAACAATGGGAGAATCGCCGGAGGTGCGGTAGAGGGTCATTTTAATGGTCAGCACATCGGGGTCGTAGGCCGCCTGGGTAATGAACTGTTGCACCGAGGCGCTGAAGGATTGGTAAGGGTGGTGAACTAAAATATCCCCCTGCCGGATGAGGCTGAAAATATCCGTTCCTTCCTGTTGAATACGACCGTCCTCGTCCCCGTCCACGATTTCCTTAACCCGCTTCAGAAAACTGGGCACCACCGCGGTCCAGGGCGCGTCTTTCAGGTGGGGACAGGGGAGGGAGAGAAAGAAAAAGAGGTCTTTTAAGCCCAGTAATCCCTCAATATCGTAAATATCTTGCTCCTGAAGTTCCAAATCCGTCCGCAGGCGCTCCCGGATCGGCGCCGGAGTGGAGGCGTGGAGTTCCAAACGCACGGCGGATTTGCCCACCCGGCGCTTGCGCAGTTCTTCTTCGATGGCGAGGAGCAAGTCGTCGGCTTCGTCTTCTTCCACCGCCAGATCGGCGTTGCGGGTCACCCGGAAGGGATGGCATTCCTGTATGGTCATCCCCGGAAACAGCGCCTCTAAATTGTGGGCCACCACCTGTTCTAGGGGCACCCCCGTCCAGACCCAATGGGAATCGCCCTGGGGACGGCAGACCTCCGCCGGCAGAGAGACAAAGCGGGGCAAACTTTGGGGCACTTTAACCCGGGCGAAAAGCTCTTCCTCCGTGTCGGGATTGCGCACCACCACCGCTAAATTTAAGCTCAGGTTGGAAATGTAGGGGAAAGGATGGCTCGGATCGACGGCGAGGGGGGTTAAAACCGGGAAAATATGATCTTTAAAAAACTGATGGAGGTAAGCCCGCTCCTCCTGGCTCAGATCCACATAGTTGATGAGATGAATCCCTTCCTGGGCCAATTGGGGCTTGAGGGTATATTCAAAGGTTCGGTCTTGTTCTTGAATCAAGGGCCGCAGGCGCTCGCTAATTTCGTCCAGTTGGGTCTGGGGGTCCCGCCCGTCGGGGGTTAGCTTGGTGACCTGAGCCTCCAGTTGTTGCTTGAGCACCGCCACCCGCACCATAAAAAACTCGTCTAAATTAGAGCTAAAAATCGCCAAAAACTTGAGACGCTCTAGCAGGGGCGTCCGCTCGTCTAGCCCCTCCGCTAAGACGCGGTAGTTAAAGGCAATCCAGCTTAGCTCGCGGTTAAAATAATACTGAGGATCTTTAAAGTTGGGGCTAGTCATGACGAGCAGGCGGTAGTCTGGATAGTTGACCCGATTCTACCCTAGGCGGCCCGGCGCTACCGTTATCTTTAGGTTAAGCTGATCGAACCGTTTTTGTGAGGAACAACCGACGCCATGACTGCTTTGACCCTTTCTCCGCCTCCCTCCCCCGTCTATCCCATCACTTCCGGCGGCGAGACCGAAACTCGTCCATGGGGATCCTTTACCACCTTGGAAGAAGGCAACGGCTATAAAATTAAACGCATTGAAGTCAATCCCGGCCATCGTCTTAGCCTGCAAATGCACCACCATCGGAGCGAGCATTGGATTGTGCTCTCCGGCACCGCCAAGGTCACCTGCGGCGAAACCGTCGAATTGCTGGAGGCGAACCAATCCACCTATGTGCCTCAATGCACCGCTCACCGCTTAGAAAATCCCGGGGTGATCAAACTCGTGATCATCGAAGTGCAAAACGGCGAATATCTAGGGGAAGATGATATTGTCCGTTTTCAAGACGACTATTCCCGTCGTTAACCTCTCAATATCTCCCATGAGCAAAGTTCCCGTCACCGTGATTACCGGCTTCCTCGGCGCCGGTAAAACCACTCTCCTTCGCTACCTATTGCAAAATAATCCCGGTCGGCGGCTGGCGGCGCTGGTGAACGAGTTTGGGGAGGTGGGCATTGACGGGGAACTGCTCCGGGGCTGTTGCGAGGGGGAAGCGCCGCCCATTTTAGAGTTGACTAACGGTTGCCTCTGTTGCGCGGTGCAGGAGGAATTTTTTCCGGCCATGCGGGAGCTTTTGGATTTAGAAGCGCCGCCGGAGGGCATTATTATCGAAACCTCCGGCTTGGCTTTGCCAAAACCCCTGGCGCAGGCGTTTCGCTGGCCGGAGATCCGTTCCCGAGCCACGGTGTCGGGGGTGGCGGCGGTGGCGGACGCCTGGGCCCTGAGTCAAGGACGACTGGCGACGGATTTGGCGGCGCTGTTGTCCCAGCGCCGGGCGGACGAGGCCCTAGACCACGAAACGCCCTTGGAAGAGTTGTTTATCGATCAGTTGGCCTGCGCCGATTTAGTCCTGTTAACTAAGGCGGATTTAGTGACCCCGGAGCAACTCGGCGTCCTGAAAGACCAACTGGCGCCCCATCTCCGACCTGGGGTCAAGATTCTGCCGACCCAAGGGGGTCAGGTTTCCTTAGATCTACTGCTAGGTTTGGGGCTAGAAGTGGAAGAGCATCTAGACTCTCGACCCAGCCATCACGACGAGGAAGACCACGACCACGACGACGAGATTCAATCCTGGTCTTTCGCGGCGCCGGAAACGTTAAATCTAGAGGAACTGCTGACGGCGCTCAAGGACATTCAACAAGAGCAGGATCTATACCGGGTTAAGGGTTTTGTCAACCTGCCCCATAAACCTCTACGGCTGACGCTCCAGGGCGTCGGGGCCCGTTGGGAAACCTTTTACGACCGTCCCTGGCGCCGGGAGGAAATCCGGGGAACCCGCCTCGTCTTCATTGGCAGAAATCTAGACGTCCAAGCCGTTGAGCGGCGCTTGGGCCAGGGGGCTTCTTGAACCCGCGACCTTGCCCTCGGTCGCGATTCCGTTTTGGCGCCGGGGTTTTCCCGGCGCGACGATGTTCTCTTTAAAATCCTCCGGTTTTAACCGGGAGAGAGTTGAACCCGACATGACGACTGAATTGATTTTTAACCTGGCGAATCTAGCCGTGCTTCCTTTTTGGGGCGCCATGATTTTTCTGCCCAACTGGCGGGGCGCCCGCTGGCTCCTGCGTTCCTCCATTCCTCTGGCGCTGTTGGCCTGCGTTTATCTCTATTTCTTTATCCTCTCCACCCTTTCCCTCAGCCCCGAAAGCCTAGAAGCTTTGGCCAGCGCCCAATTAGGGGATTTGGCCCGGGCCTTTAGCAATGAAACGGTTATGGCCGCGGGCTGGACTCATTACCTAGTGATGGATCTCTTTGTCGGGCGCTGGATCTACTGGCAGGGACAGGAAAAGGGAATTTGGGTTTTTCATTCCCTGGCGCTCTGTCTCTTTGCCGGGCCCCTCGGCCTCCTCTCCCATCTGATTACCGCGGCTCTAACGGAGCGCCTGGGGAATCGGGCCCCAGTCGCCTTAACCGACGGCGCTCCCGCTCCTTAAACCCGTCTCCCCCAGAGAAAAACCGAAGATGGCCTAGCGGCGATCCGAGCCGCCACCTTTAGCTTTTTAGTTTACGAACCCGATAGCCTCCAATCCCTGTTGGCGGCGCTGGGCTATTACACCGGCCCCATCGACGGCATTGTCGGCCGCCGGTCAAAGCAACGCTGAATTTACCCAGCGCCAGAAAGCAGACCTTCTGTGCTAGGATTGATTTTGCTATTTTCTTCTACTAAAGCGAATCCCTTAGATTCGCAAACCGACTCCGACTAGCTTCTCTTTAGAGGAAACCGTAATGAAAGAACTTGCAAGCCCACACTACGATGAAAAGTACTTTGATTGGCAATCCTCTATTGGAGAGTTTGGGGGATGGGCAAATCAACCAAAATTCATTGAATATATTGGAAGTAATGCGGATGTTTTGGATTTTGGCTGTAGTGGCGGCTTTCTACTGAATCAACTCCAGTGTCGAAGAAAAGTAGGAGTTGAAGTTAATCCATCGGCGATGGAGGTCGCAAAGAATAAAGGGATTGAGGTGTATAGTTGCGTGTCGGAAGTCCCTGATGATTATGTAGACGTCATTATCTCAAATCATGCCCTTGAACACGCTCTCCACCCCCTTGAGGAGCTAACGTCACTCTATAAAAAACTTAGAAAAGGCGGCAAAATAATTTTTGTGGTTCCCTGCGAATCAATTTCATACCGTTATAAGCCGAATGATATTAATCATCATTTGTATAGCTGGAGCCCCATGTGTCTTGGTAACCTGTTTACTGAGGCCGGATTCTCTGTGCTCGAATCAAAAGCCTATATTGACAAGTGGCCGCCGAGGTATCGCCTTATCGCTAGGCTGGGCGGCCGGAGTGTTTTTGAGATCGCCTGCCGTATTTACGGAAGAATTGAGCGCTCTTGGTTTCAGGTCAGAGTGGTTGCGGAAAAATAGATTAAACGATTATCGAACTGGTTTTTAACCTGGCGAATCTAGCCGCGCTTCCTTCCTCTCCCTCAGCCCCGAAAGCCTAGAAGCTTTGGCCAGCGCCCAATTAGGGGATTTGGCCCGGGCCTTTAGCAATGAAACGGTTATGGCCGCGGGCTGGACTCATTGGTCCTAACGGAGCGCCTGGAGAATCGGGCCCCAGTCGCCTTAACCGACGGCGCTCCCGCTCCTTAAACCCGTCTCCCCCAGAGAAAAACCTCGGTTATTTGAAATCTGTCCTCTGAAATCCGTCATCTGTCTAAGCGCGGCCTAAGATAGGGGAAACTCCTTCCCCCTTCTAGGGGCGGTTATTCCATGAGTCAGACCCAAGCTCCTCCCCTCGTCTCCCTCCAGGCGCCCAAGGATGTGTCCCTCGACGTGATTGAAGCGGAACTGTCCCAAATTTGGCAGAGCTACGGCCAGGGCGAAGACGGCCTAGCGGCGACCCGAGCCGCCACCTTTAGCTTTTTAGTTTACGAACCCGATAGCGTCCAATCCCTGTTGGCGGCGCTGGGCTATTACACCGGCCCCATCGACGGCATTGTCGGCCCCCGGATGACGGCGGCCATTAAATCCGCTCAAAAGGCTTTTGAGCTTCCCGCCACCGGCCAGAGCAACGCTGAGTTTACCCAGCGCCTGAAAACGGAATTTGAGCGGGCGAAAGTAAACGGCTCCCTCACCACCGCGGCCCAGCGCCTGGCCCGACCCTATTCCCCGGATCTAGAAGGAAGCGGTATCGCCGACGTCATCGCCGCCTCGAATCCCTGCCGCATTATCACCCTCTGTCCGGCGCCGGAGGCGGACGCGGGCGTTCAGGCCCAAGTTTCGGCCTATTGCCCTATCCAAAAGCGCCATAAAAACACCTTAGTCTGTTGCGAATACGTCACCCTGCGGGGAACCTCCGAGGCTCTAGAGCGGGTGGGGGGCGTCGTCACCGAGTTGATGATCCCGGAACTGCCCAAATACCTCTGGTGGAAGGCCAGCCCGGAAGCGGAATATCCCCTCTTTCGGCGCTTGAGCGCCCTGGCGGATCTGGTCATTATGGACTCTAGCTCCTTTCTAGAACCGGAAACCGGTCTCAAACAGCTGGGACGGCTTTTAAGCGAGGGTATGAATCTGGCGGATTTGAACTGGGCCCGCTTGGCGCCTTGGCAAGAACTCACCGCCGAAGCTTTCGACGCGCCGGAGCGCCGGGCCGCGGTGCGGGAAATTGATTTGGTCTCCATTGACTACGAAAAAGGGAACCACGCCCAGGCGTTGATGTTTTTAGGCTGGGCGGCTAGCCGTCTCCAGTGGCGCCCAGTCTCCTACGTTTACGAACCCGGTCTCTACGACATTCGCCATATTCAATTTGTCTCGGCGGATCAACGCTTTATCGAGGCGGAACTGGCGGGCTTGCCGGTGGCCGATAGCGGTCAAATTCTCGGAGATCTGATTAGCCTGAAACTGGCCTCCACCAACGCTCAGGCCGATTGCGGCGCCGTGCTCTGTTCGGGAACCATGGGCTGTATGCGTATGGAAGCCGGCGGCGGCGCCCAAGCCTACCGCATCCAACAGGTTTCGGCGCTGGAGGATCAAAACACCGAGCAACTCCTAGGGCGTCAACTGCAACGCTGGGGCCGGGACGTTCTCTACGAGGAAAGTATGGCGCTGGTGGGGGAAATTCTCAGCCTGAGCGCCTAGGACAAAGGCCGGCGACGCGCAACCCCAGGGTCGGCTTGACGCGCCTGGGGCTAGAGAACAATTGGGGCGGAAATTGAGTCTTAGCTGAATACAGTCGGTTTTATATATTTATATCGCTATATCGCTTATGATTATCGCTATCACGGCGCTGAAAGGGGGAGTCGGCAAAACCACTACGGCCATCCACCTCTCCGCCTACCTTCAACAAAAAGCGCCGACCCTGTTGATCGACGCCGACCGCAACCGCTCGGCTCTGATCTGGTCAAGGGAAGAGAAGCTCCCCTTTTTTGTGGCTTCCCAAGCCGGCGCCACCAATTTAATTCGTAAATACACTCATATTGTTATCGACACCAAAGCCCGTCCCGAAGCGGAGGAATTTAAAGATCTCGCCCAGGGGAGCGATCTATTGATTGTGCCCACCACCCCCAACCACTTGGATCTCGACGCCACCTTTAAGGCCGTGGAGCAATTAACCCCCCTCAACGTCAACTACAAAATCCTTCTAACCAAGGTGGACGCCCGCACCCGGAGCGGCGAAGACGCCCGGCGGGCGCTGGAGGAAGCCCAGTTGCCCCTATTTAAAGCGGAAATTCCTCTGCTGGTGGCCTTTGAGCGGGCCTCCCAAAAGGGCGTCATTATCCGGGACTACTCCGACCCCCGCTCCCATGTGGCCTGGCTACGTTACAAAGCCGTGGGGCAGGAAGTTTTACCCTAAGCGCCGAAATAGAGTAGGATGGGAAGGCTAGGGGTGTTTATTTCCCCCGGTTTACCCTATCCCATTTATTCAGGAGGTTTGAAAACGCAGGAATGACTCAAGTCGTTGTTGGTCAAAATGAACCCATTGAATCCGCTCTGCGGCGCTTCAAGCGCCAAGTCGCCAAGGCGGGTATCTATACCGATTTCAAGAAACACCAATTTTTTGAAACTCCCCAGGAAAAACGCAAGCGTAAGGAAGCCACCCGCAGACGCCAGCGTTCTCGTCGGCGCTAAACGCCCCCAGTCTTTCATGGATCGCGCGACCAGCCCCTCTCATGTCGGAGGGGTTTGTTGTTTTTCGCCCCCGGATTGCCCGCCTAGGAACCAGAAGGGGATAAATCGGCTTACGATAGCTAGCAGTCTTCTTTTGCGGATGGAATCCCACAGTGAAAGCGTCCTCTTCCAAACGTAGCCCCTGGGTCTATGGCGCCTTGATTTTAATGCTAGCGGCCCTCATTCTCTTCTCCGCTCTGCCCCTCGTCGCCAGTATTTGGCAACGCTCCGGCGCCGCGGCGCCGTCGGGGCCGACCCAACTGGAGAGCCAAGCCGCGGGTTACCAACTGGTGTTGGAGCGGGAACCCAACAATCAAACGGCGCTGTTGGGGCTACTGGAAACCCGACTGCAACAGGGAGACCTGAAAAGCGCCCTCATTCCCCTGGAGCGCCTCGCCCAACTGGAGCCGGAGCAGACCCGATACGCGCTCCTGCTGGCGGAAACCAAAGCCCACCTCCAAGACTATAGCGGCGCCGCGGCCCTTTACCGAACTCTGTTGGCCAAAGACCCGTTCTCCCTGGCGGCGCTGAAGGGATTGGGTAAACTTTATTTAACCCAAGATCGTCCCCAGGAAGCCGTCGCCTTGATGCAAACGGCTATCACCGGCGCGATTCAGCGCCAGACCCGGACGCCCTCCCCGGAAGGCTCCGCCCAGGTCACCTCCTTGCAACTGCTCCTAGGGGAAATTTACCTCGACCAAAATCGGATTACCGAGGCGCTGGCGGTCTATGAAACGGCTCAACAAGTCAACCCCGAGGATTTTCGCCCGGTGTTAGCCCAGGCGATGGTCTTTGAGCAACAGGGGAATCTTCAACAGGCCGCTCCCCTCTTCCAAAAAGCCCAAAAAATGGCGCCGCCTCAATACCAAGACACGATTCAACAACTCCGGCGCCAATCCTCTGATAACTAATAACTGTTAACTGATCGCTGTCATGCTTCGTTTAACCCTGATCTCCCTGCTCCTCTTCCCCGGCGCCGCTTGGGCCCAGACTCAACCCCCGACGCCTTTGCCGGAACCCTTCGCCTACCCCGCCCAGGGACAGTCCCCCCAACAGCAACAGACAGACCAGGCGGCCTGCTCCGCTTGGGCCCAACAGCAAACCGGCGTTAATCCCGCCCAACTTTCCACCGTCACTACCGCTCAATCTTCTCAAGCGGGACGCATTGTCCAAGAAACCGCTAGGGGCGGTCTCCTCGGCTTGGTGGGCGGCGCCATTTGGGGCAACGCCGGCCGGGGCGCGGCTTCCGGCGCCGCGGTGGGGGCCCTTTCGGGGGTGTTGGATATGGGTCACTACCAACGGCAACAACAACAGGCGGAAACCCAGGCGCAACGGGCGGAAAAAGAACAGTTGAGAACCTATTACCGAGCCTGGGGAACTTGCATGGAGGGCCGGGGTTATACCGTTTCCCAGTCCTAATCATCGCTTCCGCGCTTTTATCGTCACTCCAGAGGAATACCGCCATGACCGATTCTCCCCAGGTGGGACAACCCGCCCCTGATTTCATCGCCACCGCCGTTGTCAACCAAGAGTTTGTCACGCTGAAACTCTCGGATTATCGGGGCAAGTATGTGGTTCTTTTTTTCTATCCTCTCGACTTTACCTTTGTTTGTCCCACGGAAATTATCGCCTTTAGCGACCGCTACTCGGCGTTTCAAGACTTGGACACCGAACTTCTCGGGGTATCGGTGGATAGCGAATTTTCCCATTTGGCTTGGATTCAAACCGAGCGCCGTCTCGGGGGTATTGGCGATATCAATTACCCTTTGGTTTCCGATTTGAAAAAAGAGATTAGTCGGGCCTATCAAGTGCTCGACCCCGATGCGGGGGTGGCTCTGCGGGGGTTATTCATCATCGATCGGGAAGGGATTATTCAACACAGCACGATTAATAATCTTTCCTTTGGCCGGAGCGTGGACGAAACCCTACGCACCCTGGCGGCAATCCAGCACGTCCAGTCCCACGAGAACGAAGTCTGCCCCGTCGACTGGCAGACCGGCGACCCCGCCCTAACGCCGCGACCCACTAAAGGCAAGACGGACGCTTAGCTTCCGCCATTGACAATAACCCCCAGCGCCGAATCCCCCTCATCATGCTCTTTGCCCCCAAATCCTCCCCTCGTCCCTTCGCCTGGGCGCTGCTAATCAGTCCTTTTTTCTTCTGGGGCACGGCCATGGTGGCCATGAAGGGGGTTTTACCCCAGACGGGGCCTTTTTTTGTCGCCAGCGCGCGACTGATTCCCGCCGGAGTCTTGGTCTTACTTTTCTCGGCCCTGCAAGGACGCCCCCAACCCCGGGGCTGGCGAGCCTGGGGCTGGATTAGTCTTTTTGCCCTGATCGACGGCGCTTGCTTTCAAGGCTTTTTAGCCGCCGGTCTCAACCGCACCGGCGCCGGTTTAGGCTCGGTCATCATCGACTCCCAGCCCCTAGCGGTGGCCCTGCTCTCCAGTTGGCTGTTCCGGGAAGTGATTGGGCTGTGGGGGTGCCTTGGCTTGGTTCTCGGGATAGTCGGCATTAGTTTTATTGGTCTGCCCGACCAGTGGTTCTACGACCTCTGGACGACCCAAAGCGTTTCTCTCCATTGGGATTGGGGCGCTCTCTTGGCCAGCGGCGAGACGCTGATGCTCTGCGCGTCTTTATCCATGGCGGCGGGAACTGTCTTAATTCCTTTTCTCAGCCGTCGGGTGGACACGGTGGTGGCGACGGGATGGCACATGATTCTGGGGGGACTGCCCCTGTTGGCGCTGTCTCTTTCCCGAGAAGGACAACCCTGGCAAGATATTAGCCTCTACGGTTGGTTTGACCTCGCCTACGCCGCGGTCTTTGGGAGCGCCCTTGCCTATGGCGTTTTCTTCTACTTGGCGGCCCAGGGCAATTTAACCAGCCTCAGCGCCCTCACCTTTTTAACGCCGATTTTCGCCCTGAGTTTTAGCAACTTACTCTTGGGAGAAACCCTCAGTTCTCTGCAATGGGCGGGGGTAATGCTAACGCTAGTCAGTATTTATTTGATTAACCAGCGCCGTCAAATCGCCCTTTGGGTGCAACGGGGGTTGCGAGGGTTTGGCGTCGCGCCGAAGGAAAACCCGCAAGAGGAGCTTTAAGCGATGAACACCATTCCCAACTGGGTGACGCTCTCCCGGCTGTTGGTTCTGCCCTTGCTCTTTGGATTAGGACAAGATCCCGCTAACGTCGAGGCTCGGGCCTGGATGACCGCATTGTTTCTGATCGCCGCGGGAACGGATTGGCTGGACGGCTATCTGGCCCGGAAGTTAGATCAGGTGACGGAGATGGGCAAGTTTCTGGATCCCTTAGTGGATAAACTCTTAATTCTGGGGCCCTTGCTCATTTTAATTGAATGGGGTCAAGCGCCCGGCGCCGGAGTCTTCCTGATCCTCTGTCGGGAACTGGCCATCGCCGGTTGGCGGGTCAGGGGAACCGGGGCGATTCCCGGCGCCAATCTCTGGGGCAAGGCAAAGACGGTCTCCCAAATCGTCGCCGTGGCGTTACTCCTCGCGCCGTTACCGGAACCCGCGCCGACTTTAGGACAAATCGCCTTTTGGCTCAGCGCGGCGCTGACTCTCTTCTCCGGTCTGATTTACGTTTGGCCGCAAAAACCGTCCCCCGACTCCGACCTGTCCCCCAACTTAGAGCCTTAAACGGCGCTTAAAGAAAGGCCAAAATTTCCTCGTCGCAGGAAAAATCCGGTTTAACCTCCTCTGGCCGCAGACAATAATCGTTTTCGTAGGCGTCCCGCAGTCCCTCCGCCAAACTCAACTTGGGAGTCCAACCGAAATCCGCTTGGGCTTTATGAATATCCGCGAAAAAGTGTTGCGTCCGTAGGGGAAAGGCTTTGCGTTTGCCAAAGTCAAATTCCTTGGGGTCGTAGTGAACCAGTTTGACGGTTTGGGGATCTTGCCCCATGGCTTCCGCGCAGGCCCGGGCCAGACCGTCAAAGGTGACGTAACGGTCGCCGGAGATATTATAAATTTGCCCGATTGTTTGGGGTTTTCCCAACAGCGCCGCTAGGGCCAGGGCTAAATCTTCCACATGGCCCAGTTGAGTGATGTATTGCCCGTTTCCGGGAATCGGGATTGGACGGCGCCGGCTCAGACGGTCAAAGAACCAAGATTCTAGGGGATTATAGTTTTTAGGCCCGTAGATATAGGTGGGACGAACAGAAGTCCACGGGATACCGGATTCAGATAAGTACTCTTCTGTGGCGAATTTACCCCGGTGACGACTTTTGGGATCGACGGGATCGTTTTCTTGGTGGGGCATTTGGTCGGATTGGCGGTAAACCCCGGCGGAACTGATATAAATAAAATGTTGAAGGCGTCCTTGAAAGAGTTCCACCAGAGGCTGGGTGTCGCTTAGCTCGCGGCCATTGTTATCAAAAATAGCGTCGAATTCCTCAGCGCCGAGCTTGTCCTTAAGTTGTTGAGGATCTTGGCGGTCGCCGTGAATCTGTTGAATTCCGGGAATAGGCGGCTGTTTTTTACCCCGATTAAAGAGGACGACTTCATGACCCTGTCGATGCAGAATTTGAGTGAGATAAACCCCAATAAAGCGGGTTCCTCCCATAATTAAAATACGCATTCTTAATAACTCGACTGTGGCGATTAGAGACTCAAGCTAAATTTTTCTTAATTATACCGGGGAAGGTTCCCCCCCCCCAGCGCCGACGCGAGAATCCATCCCTCCAGACGCGGTCTGGGAAGAGGTCTTGCCATTCCGGTTTTCAAGCGGGACGGGGCTGTTATAATTCTTAACCTAAAGGCGTTTAATCATCGAGCGCCGCTTTTCTCTAGCAACCGGAATTAAGGTCTGATGAGTTTGCTCGAAATCACCGATCAAGAATTTAGCCAGCATGTGGCGCCGGGGAACGACCTGACCCTGGCCTATTTTTGGGCGCCCTGGTGCGGCCCCTGTCGTTTGATGTCCCCCGCTATCGCGGCGCTGGCCACGGATTACGCCTCCCAGCTTAAGGTGTTAAAACTGGCGGTGGACGATAGCCGCCAGACCGTGGACAGATATAAAGTGGAGGGAGTTCCGGCGTTGCGTCTCTTTCGGGGCGATCAACTGCTACTCTCCCACGAAGGCGCGTTAACGAAGGCCAAATTGCTGGATTTACTCAAAGACTATATTTCCAAATAGTCAGTGATTAAAGTTTTAATTCTCAGCGCCTACGATATTTGGCAAGGCGCGGCCAAGGCCGCCTATCGCCTCCATCAGGGATTACAGCGCCGCCCCGGAGTCGAGTCCTGGATGCTGGTGAACAAAAAATACTCCTCCGATCCCGCTGTTATCGGCCCCCAATCCTCCCTCGATTTAGCCCTCTCTCAAAGCCGGGCTCGCCTTGACCAGTTTCCCCTCGCGTTTTACACCCAGAAGCAAACGGAATATTTTTCCCCCCAATGGCTCCCGGAGACCCTGGCCCGAACCGTTCGACGTTTGAACCCTGATGTTGTCAACGTCCACTGGACCCAGGGGGGTTTTATGAAAATCGAAACCCTAGCCCAATTGCGTAAGCCAGTGGCCATGACCCTCCACGACCTCTGGCCCCTGACGGGGGGATGCCACTACAGCCGGGGGTGCGATAAATATTTAAGCCACTGCGGCGCTTGCCCCCAACTGGGTTCGAGTCGGGAGCGAGACCTGGCCTATCGCAATTGGCGCCGGAAACAAAAAAGCTGGCAAAACCTAGACCTAACCCTCGTTCCCCTCAGTTCTTGGCTCCGGGAGCAGGTTGAAAAAAGTCCGCTACTGGGGGGCTATCCTCTGCGGTTAATCCCCAACGGTATTGATTTAGAAACCTACGCGCCCGTCGATAAAGCCGAGGCGAAGAAAATCCTCGGACTCTCGCCGGAGCGCCCCGTCATCCTCTTCGGCGCCTCTGGGGCCAAACGTAAGGGCTTTCACCATCTCCAGGCGGCGCTGGCGCGGTTGGGTCAAACGCCCTGGCGGGAGCGGGCGCAATTACTCATTTTTGGCAATCAATCCCCCGGAGAAGGAGAAGATCTGGGCTTTCCCACCCGTCACCTCGGCTTTCTCCAGGACGACCTCTCCCTGAGATTGGCCTACGCCGGCGCCGACGTCTTTGTAGCGCCGTCAGAGGAGGATAATTTACCCAACACCGTGGTGGAAGCCTTCGCCTGCGGAACCCCCGCGGTCGCGTTTCGGATCGGCGGTCTGCCGGATTTAGTGGATCACGGCGAAAACGGTTATCTAGCCGCCCCTTTCAGCGCCGAGGATTTGGCCAAAGGAATTGGAGACGTCTTAACCCAGTCTCCCCGCTTCGGCCGGCAAGCCCGTCAAAAAGCCGTCGCCTGCTTTAGTCAAGATCTGCAAGCCCGGCGCTATGGGGAGTTGTTTAGCGAATTAGCGTCCTCAAACGCTTAACCGCCCCCGAGCCGTCGTCGCCCCGCCCAATTCGTGGTAAGATGATAGACCGTGAAAAATTCGCAACTTGAGTATGCCCAAGCTAAAAACTCGTAAAGCCGCCGCTAAGCGTTTTCGTCCTACGGGCAGTGGCAAAAAGATTGTGCGTCGGAAAGCGTTTAAAAATCATCTTTTAGAGCATAAAAGCGCTGAACAACGTCGTCGTCGCCTTTCCCAAAGCGCCTTAGTCCACGAAGCCGACGAGAAAAACGTCCGGCTGATGTTGCCCTACATCTAGGGGCCGCGGTCACATTCTTCCTTTTTTCCTTTACCCATTCCTAAACGCCTATGACTCGGGTCAAACGGGGTAACGTCGCCCGCAAACGACGCAAAAAAATCCTGAAGTTAGCCAAAGGGTTCCGAGGCTCCCACTCCAAACTCTTCCGCACCGCTAACCAACAGGTGATGAAAGCGCTCCGCAACGCCTATCGAGACCGTCGCAAACGGAAACGGGATTTCCGGCGCTTGTGGATCACTCGCATCAACGCCGCCGCCCGTATCGAAGGATTGAGCTACAGCAAACTCGCGGGGCAACTGAAAAAAGCCAATATCGATCTCAACCGTAAAATGCTGGCTCAGTTGGCCATCCTCGATCCAGGGGCCTTCAGCGAGGTGGTGAAAGTCGCCGCCCAAGCCAAATAGCCCCCCCAACTCAGTTTTCTCCACCGGAAACTGGGTTCTTTTTTTTGACAAAGTTCCCCCATTCCCCTAGGCTAAAAGGCGCGTTCCGCCAAATCTCCGACGAGTAATCTTAATCTAAACGGAATTTTGTGTCTCCTATGCGAGTGTGCGTTATTGGTACGGGTTATGTGGGCTTAGTCACTGGGGTCTGCCTAGCTCAGATTGGACATCAAGTTGTTTGCATTGATAACAACGAAGAAAAAATCAAACTGATGCGCTCGGGCCAGTCCCCCATCTACGAGCCGGGGTTGTCGGAACTGATGGTGGCGAATATGCAAAGCGGGCGCCTGGAGTTCAGCGCCGATTTAAGCGAAGGCGTCCGGCAGGGGGAAATTCTCTTTATCGCCGTGGGCACTCCGGCTCTGCCAACCGGGGAAAGCGACACGCGCTATGTGGAAGCGGTGGCCCGGGGCATTGGTCTGCACTTGGACGACGCCCACTATCGGGTGGTGGTGAATAAATCTACCGTGCCCATCGGCTCCGGGGATTGGGTGCGCATGTTGATCCTAGAAGGCGTTAAAACCGCCCAGGGAGAAGGCGTTACCTCTATTCCTAACTTTGACGTGGTCAGCAACCCGGAGTTTTTGCGGGAAGGCTCGGCGGTTTACGACACCTTTAACCCCGACCGGATTGTGCTGGGGGGAAATAGCGCCGAAGCCATCGAGTTAATGCAACGTCTCTATGAGCCGTTAATCCGGCGTCAATTTAGCGAAAATCCCGATTTGCCAGCGGTGCCGGTGGTGGTGACGGATCTGAGTTCGGCGGAGATGATCAAATACGCCGCCAACGCTTTTTTGGCCGCCAAAATTAGTTTTATCAACGAAGTGGCCAATATCTGCGACCGGGTCGGCGCCGACGTGACTCAAGTGGCCAAGGGGATTGGTCTGGATTCCCGCATTGGCGGTAAGTTTTTACAAGCTGGCATTGGTTGGGGCGGCTCCTGTTTTCCCAAGGACGTTCTGGCGCTGATCCACACCGCCAAGGACTACGGTTACACGACGGAAATTCTCAACGCCGCGGTCAGCGTCAACAACCGCCAGCGCTTGATTGTGGTGGAAAAACTGCAACAGGAGTTGAAGATCCTCAAGGGCAAGGTCATCGGTTTGCTCGGACTGACCTTTAAACCCGATACCGACGATATGCGAGACGCGCCGGCGCTGAATATCATCGAACAGTTGAATCGCCTCGGCGCCAAGGTTAAAGCCTACGACCCCATCGTCTCCACCTCCGGCATGAGTCACGGCTTAACGGGAGTCCAGATGGAGACCAGCCCGGAAATGCTGGCGGACAGTTGCGACGCCCTGGTTTTGGTCACCGAGTGGCGGGAATTTCTCGACCTCGATTACGCTCGACTGGCCCAAAGAATGAACCATCCCGTCATCATCGACGGACGCAACTTCCTCGATCCCCAAACCTTAACCGCCCAAGGTCTTCGCTATCTGGGCATTGGTCGGAGCTAGGCCATCTGGGACTCTAACCAATCCCGAACTTCCAGCGCCGTCCCTAGGGCGAGGAAAACGCCGTTGCGATAATGCCCCGTCGCTAGGAGAACCCGGGGATAACCCTGCAGGGGGCGAATCACCGGGGCGCTTTCCCCCGCGGGACGGGGTCGCAATCCGCTCCAAGCGCGCAAAATTCGCCCCTGGGCTAGGGCGGGATAAAACTCGCAGGCCCGCTCCCACAGCGCCGTTAAGGAAGTCGGGTCGGGGTCTTCCGTCTCCGGCTCCACCGTGGCGCCGAGCCAATAGCGCCGCTCTCCTAAGGGAACCAGATGAATATCTTGCGCCGTCAGGACGGGTTGAAAGTCCGGCAAGCCTAACGTCCGCTCCAGTTCAATTTCTAGGGCTTGCCCCAAGACCGGTCGCAGGCGCAGGGGATCGGCCGCGGGAACGATCAGGGGATTGACGCCCAGCCCTCCGCAGAGAATAACGGCGTCAAAATAAGGGCTAACGTTAACGTCTTCTAGGGTTAACCCTAGGGGAGCGCCGGGCTTGGAGAGCGATAAAACTGGGGTCTTTAAATAAAGTTTGACGCCCCGGGCCTCGGCGCCCTGGAGTAAAGCCTGGGTGAAGGCTAAAGGATTGACCTGCCGATCCTGGGGAGAATAAACGGCGCCGACGACTTGGGGATCTTGCGCCTGGGGACAATGGCTCAAGAGCGTTTCCCTTGACCAGTATTCTAGAGAGTAACCTTGGTCTTGTCTTCGGCGCTGGAGTTGACGCCAGCGCTCCTCTTCCTGGGGATCAAATTGTAGGAGAACCAAGCCTTGACGATTGACGGACAAGGTTTTTCCCGTTAAACGCTCCAGTTCGGGAACCAAGGTTTCTAACCGTTCTAAACTGGCCCGGCGTAGGCGCCAGCCCCGGCCTCCGGTTTTCTGACTGACCACCCCCATCCAGACCCCCAGCGCCGCCCGAGTGGAGCCTTGACCCGGTTCTCCGGCCTCGAAGAGGGAAATGTCCAGCCCGCCCAAGGCGCTTAACTCGTAGGCTACCGCCGCTCCCGTCACCCCGGCGCCGATAATCGCAATCCGCATGGGCGCTTAAAACTCCCCCCGATAGGCGATGGGCATCCGCCAGCCCGCCCCAAAGGCCCGATCCGTCACTTTTAAGCTCGGCGGAGCCTGACGGCGCTTAAACTCCGCCCGCCGCGCGAGTTGAATGACCCGTTCTACGGTTTCCCGGTTGTAACCGGCGCCGACGATTTCGTTTAGGGACTGATGTCGATGAATAAATAGTTCTAAAATACCGTCCAAAATGTCGTAGGCCGGCAAAGAATCCTGATCCGTTTGCCCCGGTCTGAGTTCGGCGCTGGGCGCCTTGGTTAAAATGGCGTCGGGAATGACCTCCCTGTCCCGGTTAAGCCAACGGCAGAGGCCGTAGACCTGGGTTTTGGGCACATCCCCGATCACCGCCAAGCCGCCGTTCATATCCCCGTAGAGGGTGCAGTAGCCCGCGGCGATTTCCGATTTATTGCCCGTGGTTAACAGCAGAGCGCCGGAATGATTGGCCACGGCCATTAAGAGAACGCCGCGGATGCGGGATTGCAGATTCTCCGCCGTCACCCCCTCCGGCGGGCCGCCTAAAACCGGCGCTAGGGTGTTGTCAAAACCCGACATTAAGGGAGCGATGGGTAAAATAGCGGTCTGAATCCCCAAATTTTTGGCCAAGGCTTCGGCGTCGGTAACGGAACCTTCGGAACTATAGGGAGAGGGCATTAATATCCCCCGGACGTTTTCTTGACCGAGGGCCTCGACCGCGACGGCCGCCGCCAGCGCCGAATCAATCCCGCCGCTTAAGCCCAATATCGCTTGGGAAAAGCCGCACTTGCGGCAATAGTCCCGAGTTCCTAGAACTAGAGCCTCCCAAAGTTCCGCCTCGGCGCTCTCCGGCGCCGGAGTTAAGGCCCCCGGTTGTAAATCGCCGTCCCAGTCCAAGAAAACGAGCGCTTCTTGGAAACTCGGCGCTTGCGCCATAATTTCTCCCCGCCGATTGGCCCCAAAACTAGCGCCGTCAAAAATCAAGTCGTCATTGCCCCCGACCTGATTGACATAGACAATGGGAATTTCCAAACGCCGGGAGCTAAAACTGACCAACTCCCGCCGAAACCGCGGTTTCCCCAAGGAATAGGGGGAGGCGGAGAGATTGACAATCAGATCGACGCCCTGCCGACGCAACTGCTCCAAGGGATTGCGGTCGTAGTGGCGCCGACCGAAAAAAACCTCGTCGTTCCAGAGGTCTTCGCAGACGGTGACGCCAACTCGGATATTTTTGAGCGTAAAACCGCCGCTCTCCCGGCTGGAGGCGAAATAGCGCCGCTCGTCAAAGACGTCGTAATTGGGCAGAAGGCTCTTATAAAACTCCCCGATAATTTTTCCGCCCCGCAGACAAACGGCGCTGTTCCAGAGGGGCTTGTCTCCCCGTTGTTCCGCTTCGGGATAGGGAGAGACGGCGCCGACTAGCAGGGTTAAGTCCGGGGGAGCGTCCTGGGCTAACTGGCGTAACTGTTCTTGAATAGCGGCGCCGAAGGACGGATTTAGCAGTAAATCTTTAGGGGGATAACCGCAAAGGGCCAGTTCGGAGGTAATAAATAGATCCGCTCTCTTGTCCGCGGCGTCCTGGGCGGAGGCTAAAATCTTTTGGCGATTCTCCCCTAGGGCGCCGACGGTGGGATTCAATTGCGCCAGGGCTAAGCGGAGCACCGGATTAACCCCAAAGTAGTTTTAAAACCAGCCCCAACTCTTCCATCGGCGCCGGGATCATTTCTCCCCGACTGTCGAGGATTTGCACTAATACCAAGTAGGCGACGGCGATCAAAATGGAAATCGCGCCGGTGATAATGGCGACGATTTTACCGGAAGTCATAGGCGCTAGGGGGGCGGGGGCGAGGCTTATTCTACCACGGCGAAGAGACCGGCGCCGGCGAATCTTAACGGGAGAGGTTCAGGTCTGCTCGCGCTTCTTTAGGGAAACATCCCCGCCGTTTTCCAGAACATGAACAAGAAACCCAGGGACGCAATCAGCGCCGCCATGACGTTACGGGAGCTACTTTTCAGCAGGTTAGTTCTTTTTTCCCTGTGGGCGGTCTGAGCTTGCTCGGAGATCTGGGCTTTTTGGCTTTTAATACTGGCTTGCAGTTGGGCTTTCACTTCTCCTAAAGAGCGCCCTGCTAGGGACGGCGCATTGGGGCCGAGCAGGCCCTGAAGTTGACTCAGATCGGTCAGATTATCTAGGCGCTGTTCCGCTTCGGTCAATGGGGCCAGTTGGCGCTGGCTGGCGTCTTGAATTTGCTGGCTATTCAGGCGGTGAACCCGCAGGGTATCGACAAAAAGCAACGGCGTCATCAGCAGACAGACCACCGCTAAAAATAACGCTAACCAGCGAAACCCTTTAAACAAGGCCAGTTCCCAACCCCTTAACCCGGACTGGGGATAGAAGTGATAGCGGAGAACATAGCTGATGAGGATTAAGCCGAAGCCCACAAAGAAAAACCAGACCTGAGCCAACAGGAGGTTCATCGTCGCTAGTTCCCAAACTGGATTTTGAGCTTGGGGCGGGATCACGGCGTAGATGAAATCAACCAAATTCATCAGGGTAATTAGATAGCCAAAGAAGCCTAAAATGGCGATCAATCGGCTGGGACTCCGGTCGGTAATGGCTAGCTCAATACTATACGGACGGAAGGGGGCGAGAAAGTCCGTGTAGGTAAAAAAGTCTTGAATGGCGTATTTAAGGCGCTTCATGGGATTAAATGACCAGTAGTTAAGGGGGGAAGGGGATTTCTAGAAGGGGGGAAAGGAGCGCCGCCAATAATCTCGTAGATCTTTCCAGGCAGATAGGAGGTGTTCTTCGACGTCGGGACTAGAAGACGGCGCCGCTAGATGAACCCAGAGACAACGACGATCCCACATCAGTCGTTTTCCCCGTAACCAATCGATAAAATACGGGGGATTGAATAACGTATTGCGAATACGACTTACCCTGAGAAAATCATAGTTTGTCACAATGGATTCCCCCCCGGAGGTCAGGCAACTGGTTAAGTGCGTTTTTTCTTTGCCGGTAACCATTAAATAGGGCGTATTGGCTTTAGCCTTTGCCAGTTGTTCTTGATAGGCTTTTTCTAAAAAATCGGGATGGTTGAAGTGAGGCAGTGTGGCGTCGCTATTAATCACATAAGTTAATACAGATTCTAAGGAGATTTGATTTTGTTGGTAAAAATAACGCTGTGCCGCCATTAAGATATTGGGTTCTTGTTGTTGGTCTTGTTCTTCTTGAATCCGTTCCGGGGTGATTTTTTCCTCTCCCTGGGTTTCAAGGAAAAACCCCATAGCTTCAGTAGATACAGGCTGACTTCTCTCTAGTCGCCAACCTGACAGGTTAATCGTTTCGGGAAATTGATAGGCCGCAATCCGGCGAGCGGCGCCGTCCGGCCAAAGAATCAAGAGGATCAAGGCGACGGCTATCAAGGATAAATAACCTTTAACGATCCACTCTCTCGGCGCCGACGGTTGTAACGGTTTTTCTAGGCTCAAAGACGGCGCTGAGGACGGTTCAGACATCCTCATCAGGGCGAATAAGCCGCATCCGATTAAACTTAAGGTCATAAACAAATTAGAGCCAGCAGTGCCGTGCCAATATTCAAATTTAGGCGCATCGTTAACAACTAGGGCCATAATACATAAGCGGATAATTGACAAGATAAAAGTCAAGACAAAAGCAAAGGCGACGTATAGGAAAATTTCCCCTGAGTTGCGACTACTGGGATAAAAAAAGTAGAGAATGAGCAATAATTCAATGCAGGTAAAAAATAAAGGAAAAGCGGTGCAACCGTTGTAAATATCGATAGCGCCGCCGTTGACATAAACAAGCTGACCCTGGGTGGAGGACTCAAAGCCGACATACCACAGCGCCAAGGAAGAAATTTTTGCCGATAAAACCGTGAGGGAAGCGTTTCCTTCAATAAACCAATAAATCCGAGTTAAAATCCCGGCGAATAAAAACAGAATGACCAACAGTCGCCAAAATTGTTTGACGCCATAAAAACCCGCCGCCACTAGGATCAGTCCCACAATAGCCAGCGCCGGAGCGAACCCCCAAAACGCGGTGACGTCGGCCCGGTAAAGAGTCAAGAGTTTGAAAACCATCAACCCCAGCAAAATTCCCCCCAAGGTCTGCGCTACGAGCTGACGGGGGAACCGTAATTGACGGCGCCGTTGATAGTAAAAATAGAGGGCGGAGCCATACAAAATTAAGGTCATTGTCAGTTGAGCGACATCTCCCCGGGAGCGCCATAAAGAAAGGCTCTGCACTGAGGCGAACAGGGTTAAAACAAGGGCTGTTAAAACTGACTTATCGAACAGAAAATTAATCGGCCGGAGGGTCGGCGGATTGACTTGCGGAAGAGATGAGAGCGATTTCATAGAACCCAAATGTAAAAGCAAGCCAATCCAACTCAAATTACTCTAAGCGAGCGCCGGGGCAGATTTTTTTCCCGGAGGTTTCGATACAGGACGGTTTAAGGGTTTGGACAAACTTGGCAAAGTCGGAGGCGTTTTTAGCGGTCAAGTTGAGGACGGGAACTTTAGTCGCTTCCTCATTCCCGGCGTAGTCAATGGTTAGGGTTTCCGATCCCTGAGCGCCGAATTTTTTAAAGGTATCCTTGGCTAACTGACAGGAAATTTGATATTCGCCCATGAAGATTTTGCCCCCCTCCGCCAGATAGTTCCAGCGCAGGCTATAGTCCTTGGGACGGTCTTGGCAATACTGGTTAGAGACTTCCAACATTTTGGCGATGTGTAGATCGTAGAGCCGAAGACCGTTTTGGGCTTTTTGGGTCGTATTTTTACTCGCTGTGGAGAGGGTGGCGCTACGGCCGGAAAAATCCCCCCCGGCGCCGGCGATACTAATTTGGGGATCGCGGGTTTGGGCGGCGCCAACGGCGCCGAAGCTAGCGATTGAGACAAGAGCAAGGGTTAGGTTCAAGAAAAAACGCATGATTTAAGGGGGTTAACCGCCATAGACGGCGGCGTCGGGAATAATGATAAAGAGCTTGCTGTCGATGCCGATATACCAGTCGTCTCCGGCTTTACCCCAGTCTAGTTTGCCGGGGAAGGAACTGGTGACGTTGCCGTCTTTAAAGTCGTATTGCACCTCTGTGTTGTTGGGAAAAAGAACCGTGATAGAAGCCTGGCCTTGACCCTTACGCATGATGCCGCCGGGGCAAAGTTTGTCGTGTTTATCGTTGCCGACGGAGCACTTAAAGGGCGCGGTGGCGGTGTAGCCTTTGCCGTCGTAGGGATTCCCCTTCGCTTGGGCCGTCGTTGGGGCGGGTTTGGAGCCGCCGCCGCCGGCCAGTAAACTGCCAATTAAAGCGCCGACGCCAACGCCGATGGCGGCGCCGATCAGCGCCTGGCTCGTGGAGCTGTCATGGGAGGCTTCCGGTTGCCGTTGACTGTCGAGCTTAACGGAGAGGCGCTGGGTCTGGTTGTCGTCGATCCAAGTGAAAACGCCTTTATCGCTGTCTTCTTTGTACTGAACATTATGAATGCCGTCGTGGGTCTCCACCTGTAGCGCCTGTTTATTGGGGCCGTAAAAACGGTAATCGGCGCCGTTGTCCAGTTCCACGGCGAAAACGGTGTTGCCGTCCCGTTGTTTTTGTTTGACGGTGCAGTGGCCGTTAAAACTTGTAGTTTGATCGTGGGTTAATTTACAGCGCCCCTCCAGACGAGCGGTGGTTTCGGCGCTGGCGGCGCTTAAACCTAGAGTCTGAGCGCCGACCAGAAGGGCGACGGCGCCGAGGACTTGGGACTGTTTAGAGAGATTACTTAAGGGTTTCATTTCAAAAATGATCGGGTCTGGAAAATACGGCCGAGGAAGAACTGCCGATAGTTATTACAAAGCGTGATCGAGTCTAGGGCGCCTTGGCTCGCGCCGTCTAGCCCCAACGCTTCCAGTCGGCCCTGGAGCTACCGGCGCTGAAAAATGCCCTCAAACCCCGATTATGTAAGGGTTTTCACCGAAATTATCCTCCCCGGCGCCGGAGTTTTCCACAGGCGAACTGTCAAAAATCAGGAATATTCGGATAAAAAATCGGGCAAGAAGAGCGCCGAAGATTGATTTTTTAGCTTACTATTTAGAGTCATCCGGCTCCGTCAAGCGCTGTTTGCGCATCCCTCATCCCCATCCCTTCCAAAAAACATGCGAACAAAAAAAACTGGTACTGCTTGCGGCGCTGACCACCGGCGCTAGCCTTAGCTCTCTTGCCTTAGCTCCCTCCGCTGAGGCGATTCCCGTTAACTGGGCGCTAAACGGTGTCACATTTACCGATGGCGCAAGCGCTACCGGCGGGTTTACCTATGATGCGGACACCAACACCTACTCCAACGTCAGCATTTCGGTCACAGGCCCTATTTATGCTAGCAATCTTCCCAACCCTCGCACATTTTCCACTTCCAACGTTGTTGTCTCGGGTTCTGGTGCCAGTGCATTATCATTGGGCAACAATTTTGGCAGTATTATCAACGGCGAGCAACAGGTTCTTTTTAACTTTCTCTCTTCCTTAAGCAATAGTGGGGGATCGGTCAGTATCAATACAGCATCATCAATCTACGGAATTGTGAATGGTTCTACATCTCCTGTAAGCGCAGGTAGCCTCCAAGGCACACCAGTCCCTCTTGAATCCGACGCTCTGCCCATTGTGGGGGCCGCCGCCTTTATGGCCGGTGGTCTGTGGTTCAAGCGGCGGCGCGCCCAAGCCAAAGCCAACCTCGACTTTCTCGGCGTAGCCTCCGAAAAATAACCCACCCCTTAATCCCTTCCTTCGGCAAGCTCAGGACGCCGCCAAGGAGGGGAACCGGATTTCCTTCCTTGGGGAAGGTGCCCGCAGGGCGGAAGGGGTTAAACTCCAAGCGTCAGTCAGACCCACCCTCTTAATTCCCTCCCAAGATTTACCCACCCCTAACCCCTCCAAGGAGGGGAAAGAAGTCAATCCAAATCCGTTGCATTGGAACGAACATAAGCCTCAATGGTTGCCACCACACAATCTGTTTTATACAGCGTGTCACTTTCCGTAAAACGTAGCACGGTAACCCCCAAAGCCTCTAATCTATGCTGTCTTTCTATATCCCTTGCTTGAGCCAATTCGCCGTCGTGACTACTCCCATCAATTTCAATGGCTAACATCAAGTCTTTACAATAAAAATCAACGATAAACCGATCAATTGGACGTTGGCGATCGAAATCAAAACCCAGTATTTGTTTTTTCCGTAAGCGTTGCCAAAGCTTAGTTTCCCCCGGCGTCATATTTTGACGGAGTTGGCGAGCAAACTCTTTTAGCTTTGGGTCGTAGGGAATGATTCGATGCTTCATAATCATTAACGAAGAAATCTCGCTTTTACTCTAGCCCAATCCTTCCTTGGGGAAGGTGCCCGGAGGGCGGAAGGGGTCAAACCCCAAGCGTCAGTCAGACCCACCCCTAACCCCTCCCAAGATTTACCCACCCCTAACCCCTCCAAGGAGGGGAACAAGACTCAAAGTCCCCCTTGTAAAGGGGGATTTAGGGGGATCAAACTCCAAAACCTTTAACCGAGATCTCCATACACCATAGCTTCCAAAGGGCGGTTAGGGGGGATCAAACCCCCAGATCGGCGCCGGCGCCGCGCCCAGAGGCTCCCAGATCAGAAATTTCTCGGATGTAAGCCGCCGGACTATTTCACCGCACTTTCCCGAATTTGTGGCATCATTGACTGACAGAGACAGTCGCCCTCTGATGCTCAACGTTGCTTGGGGCAATCCATGCCAACATTATGTCAGCTCGCGATCTATTCCACAACACCGTCAAAACCTCACTCCAGAAAGCTGGTTGGAAAATTACCCATGATCCCTATGGATTACAAACCGACAGCTTTGATTTAGCCATTGATCTCGGCGCTGAGAAAGTCATTGCCGCCGAACAAGGGGAGATAAAAATTGCCGTAGAAATTAAAAGCTTTCTCGCTCCTTCCAAAATTTCCGAATTTTACGGCGCTTTAGGACAATTTATTACCTATCGCTTAGCCTTGCAGAAAATAGAATCCAATAGAACTTTATATTTGGCTGTACCCGAGGAACTTTATGACAAATTTTTTGCAACTTCCTTGATTCAAGAAATCATTCAAAGTAATAATATTTATCTCATTACCTATAACATCGAACAGGAGATAATCTCCCAATGGATACCCTTACCCAATACCGCCAATACATCCAGCAAATCCTAAGCCGTCATGCCCAACAGGTCTGGGATCAGCGTATTCAAGCGCAAATGATTATTGACCCAGAGAGAGACCATTATCAACTTCTGTATGTCGGTTGGCGGGATTCTAAACGAGTCTTTGGGGTAGTGATTCATGTTGATATCATCGATCACAAAATTTGGATTCAACAAGACGGAACAGAAATTGGCGTTGCTAATGAATTACTAGAACTCGGCGTACCTAAAACAGATATTGTGCTTGCGTTTGATCCGCCTCACCTCCGCAAATACACAACCTTTGCGATCGCCTAGAGAGTAAAACCATCAGGTGATCATGGGGCGGAAGGGGGTTAAGCCAACCAAGCCACCAAATCAGCGGCGCCGCTAAAATCCAACAAATCCTCCCCTAGGCGCTCCAACGCCTCAAGCTCTAACCCCTCCACCTGAGCCACCTGAGCCGAGGTCAATTGCCCGCACTTACGAGTCAACTGCCGTAAAACTAGCGCCGCCGCTTCCTCTTGTCGTCCTTGCACTAGGCCTAACGCCACAACTTCTTGGTAAAAACGAGATTGGGTCAAATCAGCGGTTTTTAGGTCTAGCATTTTTAAAATGTCCTCGGTGCCGAGATGGGGAAATTTATTGACCAGTATAGTCTCCAACAAGTTTAACCGTTGCTGAAATAGGGCGGGATCGTGGGATTGGCGCAAAATCATTTGTCCCAACGCAAACGCCGTGTCTTGTTCCACCACTAAGATTTTCAAGAGGGCTAGATTAGGGCTAAGCGCCATTAGCGTCAATAAATCTTCTAGGTAAAAACAGGTAATGTGATTTTGCAGTAACACACCATAGCTCAGGGGATTGCCAAGTTTTTGTTGTCGGTTCTTCAGCAGTAACAATCCTTGCCAAGGGTGGGGCGTGGGATATTGTTGTAAGTACAAAAAGATTTCGGCAAAATAGCGACCGTAAAACCCTTCATCCGTTTGCATTTGGGCTTCGAGAAAAATCACCGGAATGGCGAGGTCATCGGACTGAGGACACAAGACCCCATCTAGCCTAAATTCTCGCTCCTTGATCACTGGGGCCGTGTAATCAAATTCCCACTCTGGGGCAATGCCGGGGAGCAGTTCGGCTAGCATCCCTGGCTGAGTCAAAAATAGTTGGTAAAACCATTTATCGGTTTTCATTACTTATCCTTGCAAAGCGCCGCCTGAGCCAGCTTGATCGAGTGTAGGGCACCTTTGTCAGCGCCGTCTAGCCCCAATCCTCCGAGGCGGCACTCGATCTACCGGCGCTGAAAATCGAAACCTACAGATCGGCGCCGCCTCCAGAGGCTCCTAGATCAGAAATTTCTCGGATGTAAGCCGCCGGACTATTTCCCCGCTATACTGAGAAAACAAATTTGCTGGCGTGATCGCTATCCCCTTATCTCCCCGGCGCCGAAGAAGTCATCCACCAAGGAAATCATGCTCAAAAAACTCGCTATCCTCGGCGCTGTAACTGCCGGCGCTACCTTGGCTCTTCCCGACCCCGCCCAGGCAATTCTCTACAATGTTAGTGGAAATTTAGCGGCAGGAGGCACTGTTACTGGCACATTTGAATTCGATGGAGCTACTTACAATAGCTGGAATTTGAATGTTGCTGGATCACCGGCGCCAAATCTTAACCGAGTCTATGATTCTTCCAATGGAAGTGTCCTTACATCGACTGTTTCCGGTGCTAACCAACTCCCAGGAAATGGAGGTTTATCCTCAACTAGTAGTCTATTATCTGTTTCTTTTCCAGGCTCCACTTTTACTGGGGCTTCCAACACTTTTGGTTACTATCTAGTATTGGCTTTTAGTCCCGCCTTATCTAGTTCACAGAGCAATCTAGTCCAAGGAAATACAGTTAACTTTACTGGCTCATATATCAGGCAAATTTCAGTGGATAACGCTGGACAGTCAATTAGCGGTGAAGCCAGTATCAGCAATGGTACAGCAACTCCTGTTCCCCTCGAAACGGACGCCCTGCCCATTTTAGGTTCCGCCGCCTTCATGGCCGGTGGTCTGTGGTTCAAGCGGCGCCGCACCTAGGCTAAAGCCAACCTCGACTTTCTCGGCGTAGAGTCTGACGAATTCGCTTAAATCAATCCAATCCCCCTCTTCCAAAGGGGGGGTGAGGGGGATTAACATTTGATTGCGTTCATCGCCCACTTGGGATTACCGGATTAAAAAACCATGAAAAACACCTATGCCGCACTTATTGCCGTAGGAACTGGACTCCTCGGTCTAGTCATCGGCGCCGTCGGCGCTGGGGCTATTGTGGGCATCGGCGCCACGGCTGGCGGCGCAATTAGCGGTTCCATCTTGGGGATCTGCATGACGACCGACGCCGCGATTATGGGCGGTTTAATCCAAGAAAAACAGTTAGATCAGTTGGCGATAAGTCTTGCCCAAGAAGTCAATAAAACCCTTCCTCAATTGACCTCGGCCCTGAAAGCCAGCGATTATCAAAGTCAATTACAAAAAATTGACCAGGGCGGCCAACCCACGGCCAACTGCGATCGCCTCATTCAAGGCGCATTGACCCAACTCAATCAAAGCCAATAATCTTCCGGGATTTTTCGGCGCCGGCTTCAATTCCCCCCTTCCAAAAGCGCCGTACTGAGCTTGGTTACTGAGCAGTTCGACAAGCTCACCGTACAGGGCTATTTCATTCTAAAAAGTCGTGCAAGGGTGTCTAGACTAAATTTGCAGAGTCGTTGAAGCTCAAGCCATATTTTTAAAGTCATTAGAACGATATAAAATTAAAGCAAAATTGCTAGGAATAGCAAAAATTTCTGGTAATTTGTACATTCGAACGCGAGAGGCATCCTCTCCTTGAGTCACATCCCGAACATATAGCGGGCCTAAATGAATCATGAACAGGGTTCGATTTGCGCCCCCCTTTCCAAGGCTACGGTGTACACATAAGTCTTGGGTTTTGCCATTAACCTGATCTCGCCCCCTAAATCCCCCAATTCTGGGGGACTTTGAACTCAGAAAGGCTCCGAACTCCCCCCAAAATTGGGGGGCTGGGGGGCAAAACGAGGCTGATGGGTAGATCTATGTACACGGTAGCTTTCCAAGGGGGGGGGATAATCCTTGGATTGCGTTCACCACCCATTTAGGCCTGCTATACCGATTATGCGGTCTCTTAAATTACCTAGCCAAACCTTAGCGTAAAGGCGCGTTACGGCGGCACACACTATAGATCAACTCCCCCGGAAGTCGAAGGGAATGAGGGTTAACAGCGCCGAGGCAATATCCCAATTACGTTGGTAGCCTAGAAATACTATACCTGTTCCCGCAGGGGTTGCGGCGCTCAAGCCAGCAGAGATAGAGGCTAAGTACTCGTAGCGCCGGAGTAACTGAATGGTTTGACTATCCCGTCAGGCGGCGCTGGCCTCGCTCCGGCTCGGGGAATTTGGGGCATGATAGAGCTATCGGTCTGTTCTTAGTCGCGCCATGAGTCTGTGTCTTAACCCCGATTGTCTAGCGGTCAATCCGGAAACCCATCAATTTTGTCAAAAGTGCGGTCAGAAGCTCTGGTTGAAGGAGCGTCACCAGGCGCTGAAGCTGATTGGGCAGGGGGGATTTGGAAAAACGTTCTTGGCGGTGGACTTGGATAAGCCGTCCCGGCCCCACTGCGTGATTAAACAGTAAAATTCAAACAAACTTCTATGTCCGCTAGAGATGCCACCCACTCGATTGTCAAACACGCTCTTGAAAAAGAAGGGTGGAGAATTACCCATGATCCCTATTATCTCAAAGTAGGAGGCATAGAATTTT
>WGLZ01000092.1 GCA_016471375.1 Cyanobacteria bacterium RI_101 | reverse complement strand
GTTCGAGTCGTTCTTCTGCGTTAAGCTGGTGGTAGCCCATCTTTGATTGCCTGTTTTGGTGGTACAAGTCAGGCTACCTTAGATGGGCCCCCTTTCGGCTAGCTCACCCTAAGTGGTGCACTTCATTTTTGAATCGGCGCAAAGAATGGGAAAAAATGCAGAAAAAAGCGCCTCACTGCCGCGTCGTTATCTGGTCTTTAGACTGCGATCTACAGGGATATGATTACCACCCGCCTAGTATTTAGAAAAAAGCTTCTAATAAACTAGCCAGCGCCGAACCCCAAGAAAATAATATAAAAATCCCAAATAAGTCGTAAGCGCCACCGACCGCTCAAGGCGAATCAGATTTCTATCAGCCCCGGAGAAAATGGGGTTTCATAGTGGCTAGAGCTTCCCAAGGGCGGGCGGGGGGGAGAGAACTCGGCTCAATAGCCTCTCTCTGGCCCGGAAGCGGCTACCCTAAATAAACAAGCTTAGGGAGACAGGGCAGATTGGGGACTGACTTTGATGTGATTGTGGTGGGATCGGGGGCGGCGGGTCTCTACGCTATCCTGTGTTTGCCTCCGACTTTAAAAGTGGCTTTAATTACCAAGGCCCAACTGAAAACCGGCGCTAGCGATTGGGCCCAGGGGGGCATTGCCGCGGCGATGGCGCCGACGGATTCTCCAGACCTTCATTTTGCCGACACCCTAACGGCCGGCGCCGGTCTCTGCGAGCCGAAGGCGGTGCACTTTTTAGTGGAAAGAGCGCCGGCGGCCATTGAGGATTTAGTGCGTCGAGGCGTCCAGTTTGACCGCTCCGGCGCCGATTTGGCCCTGACTCTAGAAGCGGCCCATTCTCGGCCGAGGGTGCTCCATGCGGCGGACCGGACGGGGCGGGCCATTGTCAGTATTTTGCGGGAGCAGGTGCAGGCTTTACCCCAGGTGCGCATTTTTTCCCAAGCCGCGGCGCTAAAGTTACTGCTGGAGGACGGCGAGTGTCGGGGAGTCTGTCTCTTTTACGAAGGTCAAATTCGTTGGTTGCAAAGTCGGGCGGTGTTGCTGGCCACCGGCGGCGGCGGTCAGGTTTACGCCCAAACGACTAACCCGAAGGTGAGCACCGGCGACGGCGTGGCCCTGGCTTGGCGGGCCGGCGCCCAGTTGCGAGATTTGGAGTTTTTTCAATTTCACCCCACGGCGCTGACCAAACCGGACGCGCCCCATTTCCTGATCAGCGAAGCGGCCCGGGGGGAAGGCGCCCATTTGTTAGACCGCCGGGGAGAGCGGTTTTGCTTTCAGTACCATCCCCAGGGAGAATTGGCGCCGAGGGACGTGGTCAGTCGGGCTATTTTCCAACACCTAGAAGCCACGGAAGCCGACCCGGCCCGAGCCGCGGTCTTTTTGGATTTCAGCCCCATCGACCCGGAACGAATTCAGCGCCGTTTTCCCAATATCGTCGAACGGTGTCGTCAGTGGGGGGTGGACGTCTTTAAGGAACCCATTCCCGTGGCGCCCGCGGCCCATTACTGGATGGGGGGCGTAGTGGCGGATTTGGCCTGCCGCACCTCCCTGCCGGGTCTGTTGGCCATCGGCGAAACCGCCAGCACCGGGGTTCACGGCGCTAACCGTTTAGCCAGCAACTCTCTTTTGGAATGTATTGTCTTCGCCGAGGAGTTGGCCCAGATTGAGCTGTTGCCCCCCCGCCCGTCCCTGAGGGAATTTCAGCGGCAGGAGTCTTGGGATTTGACCGACGGCGCTGGTCGGCTAGAAGACCTACGCCAGGCTCTACCGGCGCTGATGTGGCGCTCCGCCGGGATTTGTCGAACCCAGAGCGCCCTAGAAAGCGCCGTTGAGCAGGTGGAACAGTGGCGAGACGCTTGGCGGGATTTAGCCCTCAGCCGGCAATTGGGGCAACTAAACCCCGGCGAAACCGTCCAGTTATCGGAGAGCGCCGACGTCGTCCCATGGGCGGAGGCGGGGAATTTGCTGGACGTCGCCCGCTTAATCCTGAAAAGCGCCCTGTTCCGTCCCGAAAGTCGGGGGGGTCATTACCGTCAGGACTATCCCCAGACCCGCCCCGATTGGCAAGTTCACACTTTGGTGGAAGGACAAGACTGGCGGGCGGCGCCGGTGGCCCGTCCCTAGCGCCAAAACCCGTTAAACTACCTTAGAGTCTTTGCCTTCCCGCCTATGGTTGCTAAATCCTTCTCCCTGATTTCGGCGCTGTCCGTTAGCCTCCTCTGGGGAAGCGTTGGGGGCTGGGCGCCGGCGGGGGCCCAAATCCCGGCGTCGCCGTTGCCAACTTTGGCGCCGATGGAGTCGCTCCCCACGGAAGGAACCCTGCAATACGATTTAGCCATGCAAGCGGGCTACGCGGCGGCCCAGGCCCGGGACTACGCCGAAGCCCTAGAGCACTTTCGGGCGGCCCAACTGATCCGCCCCCAGGATATCTACGCCCGGCAGGCCATCTTTAATGTGGAAACCTACGAAACCCTGCGCCAACAAAAACTGCCGGTTTGGTGGTGGGTCGTTCCTCTGCTTCCCGTCGCCGCCATGGGCGCCCTGGGTCTGTTTTTCTGGAACCTGCACCGCTCCCAACAGGATTTCCTCGAAGAAGTGTTAGAGCGCCGACAACAGTTCCAACCCCTTCAGGATAATTTGCGGGACCGGGGCGTGACCGGCAATAGCGCCGCGAATCCGGCGCTTCCTTATCCTGTCCAAGATTTTGGGCAAGCGCAAATCCTCTCCTCCGGCGACGTCAGCGAGGGAGAGATTGTCGCCCCGGCCTTTGCCCCCAATTTCCCGGAAGACGACGCCCTAGAGTCCCAAATCCAAGGACTCAACGACCCCCGGCGCCGGAAAAAAGCGATCTGGGATCTGGCCCGCAGGGGGGATTCCCGGGCGGTTAAACCCCTGGTGGATCTGATGGCCGAGAGCGACCCCCAGGAGCGCAGTTTAATTTTGGAGGCGCTGTCCCAAATCAGCGGCCGCACCCTCAAACCGATGAATCAAGCCTTGGCGCTGTCTTTGCAGGATCTCAATCCCCAGGTGCGCAAAAACGCCGTCCGGGACTTAAGCCGCCTCTACGACGTCCTCTCCCAAATTAGCCAACTGCTGACGGACGCCACCTACGACCAGGACGAAGAAGTGCAAGAAACCGCTAAATGGGCGCTGTCCCAGTTTCATAGTCCCGGTTCCTCTTAACCAAAAATTTACCTTTTCTTAAACCTGTTTCTCTCCTTCCCTTGCCATGATAGGGCGTGAATCCAGTTATCGCTATTTCGAGAACCATCGCGCTATGTTAAACAGCCCTTTCCGGTCTTTTTCCGGGCCCGGCGCCCTCAAAAAAGTTACGGCTCTGACCGCTGTCGCCGCCGCCGGCGCTTTTACTTTGACCCAGATCCCCGTCAACTCCCAGGGGGTGCCCACCGTTAAGATCGACGGTTCTAGCACCGTTTACCCCATCACCGAGGCGGTGGCGGAAGATTTTCAAAAAGCCCAGAAAGGCAAAGCTAGGGTCACTGTGGGAATTTCCGGCACCGGCGGCGGGTTCAAGAAATTCTGCGCCGGCGACACCGATATTTCCAACGCCTCCCGCCCCATCAGCGCCTCCGAGCGGGAAGCCTGCAAAAAGAAAGGCATTCGCTTCGTGGAAATGCCCGTCGCCTTCGACGCCCTCACCGTGGTGGTCAACCCCAAAAATACCTGGGCTAAGAGCCTGACCCCCGAGCAGTTGAAAAAAATGTGGGAACCCGCCGCCCAGGGCAAAATCACCAACTGGAACCAGATTGATCCCAAATTCCCCAACGCGCCCCTGAAACTCTACGCCCCCGGCGCCGATTCGGGAACCTTTGACTACTTCACCGAAGCCATCGTCGGCAAAGCCAAATCCAGCCGCAAGGACTTCACCCCCAGCGAAGACGACAACGTGCTGATCCAAGGCATTAGCCGGGATAAAAACGCCATCGGCTATTTTGGCTACGCCTACTACGAAGCCAACAAAAATCGGGTGAAAGCTGTTCCCATTGTTAACAAAGGCAAACCGGTTCTGCCCTCTCTGCAAACCGTCACCAACAACACCTACGTTCCTCTCTCTCGCCCCATCTTCATCTACGTCAGCGACAAAGCCAAAAATCGCCCCGAGGTGAAGCAGTTTGTCGAGTTCTACATGAAGAACGCCCCCCGGTTGGTGAAAGCGGTGAAATACGTGCCCCTGCCCCCCAGCGCCTACACCACCGCCATGAGCCACTTCAACAAAAATAAATTCGGTAGCGTCTTCGTCGGTCAAGACACCGTCGGCGTCACCATTGACGAGTTGCTAAAACTGGAATCCAAAGACTAGATTCCCAACTCTCGCCTCCCCCGTTCCCTGAGCGTAGTCGAAGGGAACGGAAAAGAGGAGCGAATCGAGGGCTGAGCGTAGCCGAAGCCCTCGCAGTTAGCTCAGCCCTCTTACGACCATTAGCGCTTGGCAAATATCAGCTTAATCAAAATCCTATTTCTTGCCCATAAATTGTTAACACTATGGCGAATCGCCCCCCCGCGTTAGAAAAAGCCGATTATCTCTCCCCCAAGGCCATTAGAACTTGGCGCGAGCGCGTGATTACAGGCGTTCTTTTTTTAGCGGCGCTGACCTCGGTGCTGACCACCATCGCCATTTTATTCATTCTGGTGGAAGAATCCTGGCAGTTTTTCCAAAAAGTTTCCCTCTGGGAATTTTTCACGGAAACCGAATGGTCGCCTTTATTTGAAGATCCCAAGTACGGGATTATGCCCTTGTTATCTGGCACCCTGGTAACCACGGTGGTGGCGCTGACCATCGCCATTCCCCTCGGAACCATTGTGGCCATTTATCTGAGCGAGTACGCCGACGCGCGCCTGCGGGAGTCCGTCAAACCGGCGCTGGAGCTATTGGCGGCCATCCCCACGGTGGTCTATGGTTATTTCGCCCTTTTATTCGTCACGCCGGCGCTACAGGTGATTCTCCCGGATCTGCCGGGGTTTAATATGCTCAGCGCCGGTTTGGTGATGGGTTTGATGATTATTCCCCTAGTGAGTTCCATTAGCGAAGACGCCATGCGGGCCGTCCCCGTTTCCCTCAAGGAAGGCTCCTACGCCATGGGCGCCACTCGTTTGCAAACGGCGATTAAAGTGGTGTTTCCCGCGGCTATTTCCGGCATTATCGCCGCCTACATCCTCGGCGCTTCTCGGGCCGTGGGGGAGACGATGATTGTGGCCATCGCCTCGGGACTCCAGCCTAATTTGACCTTTAACCCCCTGGACGAAGCCGCCACCATTACCGCCTACATCGTGCAGGTGAGCTTGGGCGATCTTCCCCACGGCAGTATCGCTTATCAAACCATTTTTGTGGCGGGGCTAACCCTGGTGTTGATGACGTTGGCCTTAAATGTGGTGGGTCATTTCCTCGCCAAACGCTATCGGGAAGTCTATTAATCCCCTGAAATTTAGGGAAACGAACAACGTTTATTCAGAGTCGCTTATGGCCGCAACCCCCTACGATCCTCAAGTTTTGTCCGACCTCCGGGCTAATATTCAGGTTCGCAACCGCGTCAGTCAGATTTTCGCCGTCGCAGGTTTACTGATCGTTCTGGTCTCCGTTTTAATCCTAGCGGCGCTGGTGTTGGAAATGGCCCGCACCGGTATTCCCCGGATCACGCCGGCCTTTTTCCTCAGTTTTCCCAGCCGTAACCCGGAAGAGGCGGGCATTCTTTCCGCCTGGGTGGGGAGCGCCTTGGTCATGTTGGTGACCGCCGTTATCGCCGTGCCCATCGGTATCGCCTCCGGCATTTACCTCGAAGAATATTCCCGTCGGGATTGGTTGGCGGATCTGATTGAAATTAACGTCACCAACCTAGCGGGGGTGCCCTCGATTGTTTACGGTCTGTTGGCGCTGGGCTTATTTGTTTATCAGTTCAAACTGGGACAAAGCGTGGCGGCGGCGGGGTTAACCCTGGCGCTGTTGATTTTGCCGGTGGTGATCGTCACCACCCGAGAATCCCTCCGAGCCATTCCTTCTAGCCTGCGGGAGGCGGCCTACGCCCTCGGCGCCACCAAATGGCAGATGATTTGGGACCACATCCTCCCCTACTCCAGCGGCAGTATCCTGACCGGGGTGATTATCGGTCTTTCCCGAGCCATTGGGGAAACAGCGCCGGTGATTACCATTGGAGCTTTGACCTTCATCGCCTTCTTGCCCGACTCCCCCTTCCAGGATTTCCCCAAAAATCTTTTTACTTGGCTGTCGGCGCCGTTTACCGTCATGCCCATTCAGATGTTCAACTGGGTTTCTCGTCCAGAGCCGGAATTTGAGGTCAACGCCGCGGCCGCCGGGACGGTTCTGATTGTGATGACCCTCGGCATGAACGCCATCGCTATTTACCTTCGTTATCGTTTTCGGAAAGGAATCTCATGGTAAACCCCAAATTTGTTTCGGACGCGCCTAAAACCAGTTGGACCCCGGAAATCAAAGCCGAGTCTAACCAACTCAATTTTTTCTACGGCGGAACCGTTCATTCCCTGAAAGATATCAATCTTCAGGTTTTTGAAAACCAAGTCACCTCGTTGATCGGCCCCTCCGGTTGCGGCAAGACCACTCTCCTGCGGTGTTTTAACCGGATGCACGACCTCTATCCCGGCAACCGTTATCAAGGGGAGCTTTATCTAGACGGCGTGAATATCCTCAGCCGCAAGGTTGACCCCATCGAGGTGCGGATGCGCATCAGTATGGTGTTTCAAAAGCCCAACCCCTTCCCCAAATCCATCTATGAAAACGTGGCCTACGGCCTGCGGGTTAAGGGCAAACAACCCAGCGCCGTTCTGGATGAAAAGGTGGAAAAAGCCCTGCGGGGCGCCGCCCTTTGGGACGAGGTCAAAGACCGCCTCAACGATTTGGCCAATAACCTGTCCGGCGGTCAACAACAGCGCCTCTGTATCGCGCGGGCGCTCGTGGCAGACCCGGAAATCGTCCTGTTCGACGAACCCACCTCGGCGCTAGACCCCATCGCCACCTCCAGCATTGAGGATCTGATTCGGGAACTGAAGGAAAAAGTCACCATCTTGATCGTCACCCACAGTATGCAACAGGCGGCGCGGATCTCCGACTACACCGCCTTTATGTATCTGGGTGAACTGGTGGAATTTGGCTCCACGGCCCAGGTCTTCGAGCAACCGGCCCAACAACAAACCCAGGAATACATTTCCGGGCGCATTGGCTAGAAGCTGGCCAAATCCGCCGACTCCGCGGGCTTCCAACCCGTCCATAATTGGGCCGGCGGAGCGGCTTGAACGTTTTTGGTTAAGATATTGAGGGTATTCAATCTCGCCAATACTCGGCGCAGGAGATATGAAAAGGGTGAATCAAGTCCGCTCGGATAGCTGGCAACCCATTGTGGGGGGTATTTTGGCCGCCCTGCTGGTGTTAATCTCCCTTAACGCCTTTGTGATTATTAACCCCGGTCAGGCGGGGGTCTTGAGCGTTTTAGGAAAAGCCCAGGACGGGGCGCTGTTGGAAGGTCTGCACTATAAACCGCCCTTTGTCTCCTCCGTGGATATCTACGACGTCACGGTGCAAAAATTTGAAGTCCCGGCCCAGAGTTCCACGAAAGATCTACAGGATCTCTCCGCTAGTTTCGCCATCAACTTTCGTCTCGACCCCACCCAGGTGGTGCAAATCCGCAGAACTCAAGGCTCTTTGCAAAATATCGTCGCTAAAATCATCGCCCCCCAAACCCAGGAATCTTTTAAGATCGCCGCCGCTAGACGGACGGTGGAGGAAGCCATCACCAAACGGAGCGAACTGAAGGAGGATTTTGACAACGCTCTGGATTCCCGTCTGCAAAAATACGGCATCATCGTCCTCGACACCAGCGTGGTCGATCTGAACTTCTCGCCGGAGTTCGCCCGGGCGGTGGAAGAAAAGCAAATCGCCGAGCAACGGGCCCAGCGGGCGGTTTACGTCGCCCAGGAAGCCGAGCAACAGGCCCAGTCCGACATTAACCGAGCCAAGGGGAAAGCGGAGGCCCAGCGCCTGCTGGCGGAAACGCTCAAGGCCCAGGGCGGCGCTCTGGTGCTCCAAAAAGAGGCCATCGAAGCCTGGCGGGAAGGCGGCGCTCAAATGCCTAAAGTGTTGGTGATGGGCGATGAAAAGGGCGGCGCCATTCCCTTTCTCTTTAACCTTCAGGACGCGGTTAACCAATAAATAGGTTGTCATGGCTCTGACCCCGCCCCGCCAGAAACAACTGCGAACTCTCCTGCAAAAATTAGGCTTACCTCCCACCGCGCCGGTAGATTGGGAACTCTTGGATTTGGCGCTGACCCATCCCAGCGTTTCCCCGGAGAAAAACTACCAACAATTGGAATTTACCGGGGACGCGGCCCTGCGGTTGGCGGCGGCGGAGGTGTTGATGGAAAAATACCCCGACGCCCCGGTGGGGGAATTGGCGGCGCTCCGCTCCATTATGGTCAGCGACCGTCTCCTCGCTCAATGGGCGGATTTGTATCATCTAGAACGCTATCTCTGGATCAGCGCCAGCGCCCTCAGCAACTCGGCCGGCCGGGCTTCCCGTCTAGCGGACGCTTTTGAGGCCTTGCTCGGCGCTTTGTATCTCAGCGTCCGCAATATGAGTTTGGTGCGGCCTTGGCTGGACGAGCATCTTGAGCGAGCGGCCCAGACGATCCGCCAAGATCCCGCCCGCCAGAATTATAAAGACGCCCTACAGGAGTGGTCCCAGGGGCGCTATAAATGCTTGCCCGAGTACCAAGTCGAGGAAATTCCGGCTCCGGCGGCTCCAGAGCGGCGCTTTCGAGCCAAGGTCTGGGTACAGGGGGAGTTATTAGGAGACGGCGCCGGGAGTTCTAAAAAAAGCGCCGAGCAGGCCGCGGCCAAAGCCGCTTTTTACGCGCATATCCAACCGCGTAACGGGGAAAATCTCCTTTTGCGCTCATCCAGTATCAACTCGACCCCAGCGCCGTCTGCCGAGGACAGTTAGCGGATGTTTTGGCTCTGCTTCGAGAGCGCCAAGACAGGCTTTGACAGGTATCAGTGAACAGTTATCAGTTTACAGCTCCGCTTGTTCAGACCAGCGCCGGAGTTTAATCGGCGGGAGACGAGGGAAGCTGGTTAAGCCGTTGTTAAAACGGGGTTCTAATATATTAACGGTGGTTACAGCTTTGTTAATTGTTGCCAATCTTGAATGATAATTTTACCGCCTCTCTGATAGTGAACAGCGCCGTTTAATTGTTTAAAGAGACGGACGCATTCTTCGTAACTGACGCCAACGCTACGGGATATTTGGTCATAAGTTAAGGGAATATTTAAGATATTTCCGTCTTTTGAGGGGTAGGTTCCGTAACAGCTTTCATAATATTGAATAAGTTTAACAAGCCGTATGACGGGTTTTTCGGCGACTAGACCTTGAATGGTGTTGTGGAGTTGTTGTAGTCTTTGATTATAAAAATAAAGAATATTTAAACTAATTTCTGTGTTGTGGGCGATGGCTTTCAATAAGCCTTCTCGCTCAATCGTTAAAACTTGACAGGGCGCCAAACAGAGAACGGTCGCGGGCGCGACGCTATCGCCGAAAATGCTGGAGGCGGCAAAGAGATCGCCGCCGGTAATCAAACGGATGACGGCTTCTTTGCCGGTGGTAGGGGATGTTTTTTTGATTTCCAGTAATCCACTGATTAAGCCATAGAGCTTGGGCGCAATATTAGCGCCTTCGTTCATAATAATTTCGCCGGACTGATAGCGCTGAGAGTAGGTGAAGGGAACCAGCGCCGAGAGTTGGGCGGGGTCTAGGTTCTGAAAGACAGAGAGGGTTTGGAGTTGGGCGGCGCTGGCGCAACCGGTAAGAATCAAAAGTCTGTCCCCAAGGTGTGGCGGAATGTCTTAACAAGAATTTACACGAAACATGAGCGAAATCAAGGAAAGAATCTCGGGGCGGCGTCACAGTGAGGGTATCCCTTGGGATGGAGAGCAGACAGAGCGTTGTTTTCGCTTTATCTATAGGGCGTCGCTTGTCAAGAAATCTCGACAAATCTGCCGTTGTTTCGGCGCTCTTGCTCCGTTGGCTCTGGATCTTGTCCCACAAATTAACTAGGACGACTTATGAGCGACCCTATTTTTTCATCTCCCTTGATCAACCCCCTTGGATTCAACGACCTGGGGGAAGCCCCCTTATCAGACATATACCCCAACGTTTTTTACGCAGTTCAAAGCGCCGGCGCCGCCTCCGCCCTTTTTTTAGTGGATATTACAACCGGGGAGAAGACCCTGATTCCAGGGGGGACGCTAGCCTTTGCAACTTTTGCCATTGCCCGGGACTCCAACACCGGACGAGTTTATTATGTCGGAACTGAGAGTAACGGCTCCGCCCCAGTCGCCTATTGGGATCCCGCGACACAAACCAATACCGTTCTGCCGAATCCAACGGGACAATCGATTCAGTTTCTCAAGTTAGCTCAAGCCCAGGACGGTACGATTTATGGTTTGGGGAGCACTGCCAATCTCTACGCGATTAATCCAACCACGGGAGTAGCGACAAATTTAGGGGCCATCACAGGAGGATCTCCAGCCTTCACTGGCGGAAGCGGCGACGCGGCGTTTGATCCCAACGATTCTAATACCCTTTATATTTCTGTTGTCGCCTCTAGTCAGTTGAGACTCTACGCCGTCAATGTGACTACTCGCGTTGCTACCTATGTGGGTCAATCTGGGCTAAGCTCTGTCACCAACTCCGGCGCTCTGGCCTTTGGCGAGGATGGAGAACTCTACGGGGTTGTCACTGCCGGCGGCGGCGCTAGTTTTGTCAGGCTCTCCCGGACTAATGGGTCGGTTAGCGCCGTTATTAAGAGTAATTCTGAAACCTATGGCGACTTTAGCTCCTTACCCACGCCGACGCCCGACGTTGATTTCACCATCGTGAAAACAGACGGGGTGGATAGTATTGTCAGCGGCGCCAATACGACCTACACCATTAGCCTAACCAATAATGAAGTCGGCGGTCGCGTCCTCGGATTAATCGTTAAAGATTCCATTCCCGCGGGTGTGGCTATCAGCGCCTGGCAGGCTTCAATCACCAATGGGTCGGGAGAATCCGTCATTGTCAACGGCGCTTCTGGGAATAGCAACGAAATCCTCACGAGTATCAATATCGGCCCCAATGACACCCTGACGATTGTGGCGCAAGGCGTCGTGGTGGCGCCGGTCGGAAGCGCGATCACCAGCGCCGCGCAAGTGCTGGGGGTCAATGACATTTCTCCGGGGGATATTCTTAGCGACACCACTAACGTTGTTGAGAACACAGCCGGCGTCACCCTCAGCGCCGAGTTAATCCAGGTAACGGAAGGCGACGCGACGGCGACCTATACCGTGGTTCTGGATTCGGCGCCGACATCCGATGTGACCATTACCCTCAATCCAGGCAATCAGTTAAGCGTTAATACCCCAACCCTCACTTTTACCCCGGCTAACTTTAACATTGCCCAAACCGTCACGGTGACCGCCATTGACGACGCGATTGGGGAAGGCCCCCATCGGGGAGTGATTTCTGCGACGGTAACGAGTAGCGACGCCAACTACAACGGCGCTACCGTGGCCAACGTGGTGGCTCAAATCACCGACAACGACATTCCCCAACAAGACCCCACCTTCCAGACGCCGGTAACCAACCCCTTCGGTCTCGCCGATGTGGGTTCCAAGGCGGCGCCGGTTTTTGCGGATATCGACGGTGACGGCGACCTCGACGCCTTTATCGGTAACTTTGACGGCAATACGCTGTTCTTTGAGAATACGGGCGGCGCCGGTTCACCCGCCTTTGCGGCGCCGGTAGTCAATCCCTTTGGGTTAACCGATGTGGGGTATTTTTCGACGCCAACCTTCGCGGATATTGACGGTGACGGCGACCTCGACGCCTTTATCGGCGAACGCTATGGTAATACGCTCTTCTTTGAAAATACTGGGAGCGTCTCTACCCCCGCCTTCGCGGCGCTGTCTAGCAACCCCTTTGGACTAACCAACGTCGGGTTGTATGCGGCGCCGACCTTTGCGGATATTGACAGAGACGGGGATCTCGACGCCTTTGTGGGTAATAACGACGGCAATACCCTGTTCTTCGAGAATACGGGAAGCGCCAGTTCTCCCGCTTTTGCCGCGCCTTCTAGCAACCCCTTCGGACTGACTAATGTGGTGTTTCAGGCGACGCCGACCTTTACGGATATCGATGGAGACGGAGACCTCGATGCCTTTATCGGTAATAGCGGAGACTCCGACGGCAATACGACATTTTTCCGCAATACGGGCGACGCCGCCACGCCCAGTTTTGCGGCGCCGACTGAGAACCCCTTTGGGCTAACCCCGGTATCTGTTAAGTCCGCGCCGACGTTTGCGGATATCGACGGAGACGGCGACCTTGACGCCTTTATTGGCGATGCGTCTGGCGATACGCTCTTTGTCCTGAATGAAGAAAATCAAGCGCCGACGGTGGCTCTAGATAAAGAAGTGACCAGTCTGCCGGAAAACACGGTTACTCCGGTCAAAGTCGCCGACATTATCGTTACCGACGACGGGGTCGGAACCAATAACCTGAGTCTTTCCGGCGCCGACTCTGCGCTGTTTGAGATCCAAGGAACGGCGCTGTTTATTAAAACGGGAACAATCCTCGACTTTGAAACCCAAAGTAGTTTCGATGTCACCGTAGAAGTGGACGACCCGGCGCTGGGTTCTACCTTTGAAGACTCCGTTGATTTTTCCCTCAGCCTTCAGCCCCTCAGTCTAGTCGTAGATACCTTAGTGGATGAAAACGACGGGGACTTTTCCGCGGGGGAGCTATCTCTGCGGGAGGCCTTAGCTCGGATTGCCGACGGCGGCACGATTACCTTCGCCAATAGTCTTGCGGGGGGAACAATCACCCTTAATGGCACAGAGCTATTAATTAACAAATCGTTAACGATCAACGGCGATAACGGCGCCGATATTACCATCAGCGGCAACAACAGCAGTCGGGTCTTCTTAATCGACGACGGCGATGGCGGCAACCTCGCTCAGGTAGAGTTGAGATCTCTAACCATTACCGACGGGAACACTTTTCTGGCTGGTGGAGCGGGGATTTTAAACCAAGAAAATCTGAGCTTCAACAACGGCGCCCTTACTGGCAACTCTGATAACAGCAGTGTCGGCGGCGGCGGGATTTTCAACACGGGGACAGCGACGATCGTCAACAGCGCCCTCAGCGGTAACTTTGCTGAGGTTAGAGGCGGCGGGATTTTCAACGGTGGGACAGCGGCGCTCGTCAACAGCACCCTCAGCGGTAACATTTCTGGGGCTGGAGGCGGCGGGATTACCAACAGTGGGACAGCGACGATCGTCAACAGCACCCTCAGTGGCAACTCTGCCGACATCAGCGGCGGCGGGATTGTCAACGAGTCTGGGACAACTTCTCTAACCAGCGCCATTGTTGCCAACAACACAGCCACTAGTAGTGGTAATGACCTTCTACGAACTTCAGGAACGATCAATGCGAGCAATAGCCTGATTGAGGATAACGACGACCAAGTCAATGGAACTAATACCAATAACATTACCGGAGTAGATCCCCTGCTTGGCCCGTTACAAGATAACGGCGGCCCCACCCAAACCCTGGCGTTGTTACCCGGCTCTCCCGCCATCGACGCCGGCAGTAATCCCAATAATCTAACCACCGACCAACGAGGCGAAAGTCGCTCTCAGGGCGCAGGCGTGGATATCGGCGCTTTTGAGCTACAAAATCAAGCGCCGACGGTAGCCCTAGATGAAGAAGTGACCAGTCTGCAAGAAAACACGGTTACTCCGGTCAAAGTCGCCGACATTATCGTGACCGACGACGGGGTCGGAACCAATAACCTGAGTCTCACCGGCGCCGACGCGGCTATCTTTGAGATCCAAGGAACGGCGCTGTTTATTAAAACGGGAACAATTCTCGACTTTGAAACCCAAAGCAGTTTTGAGGTCACCGTAGAAGTGGACGACCCGGCGCTGGGTTCTACCTTTGAAGACTCCGTTGATTTCTCCCTCACTCTTACCGACGTCAACGAAGACAAAATTATCACCGGCACCCCTGGTAAAGACCGCCTCAACGGCACCCCCAACGCCGATATTATTGACGGTCTCGGCGGCGACGACACCCTTCTGGGTCGGGATCAGGATGACCTGATCTTTGGTCGCGAAGGCAACGACACCATTCAGGGCAACAACGGTAACGACGTTATCTTCGGCGGCGCCGGTCTGGATCGTCTTAGCGGCGACAACAACGACGACCAACTCTTTGGGGAAGCGGGTAACGACTCCCTCGTGGGCGGCAACGGTAACGACCTTCTCGTGGGCGGTCAAGGAAAAGACACCCTTGCCGGCGGCGCCGGAGCCGATAAATTTGACTATCAAGACCTAACGGATTCTCTCCTGTCGGGCTTTGATACCATCACCGACTTCCGGGCCAACGCCGACCAGTTCCTCGTGAGCAACTTACCCGCCCTGTTTACCCCTAACGCCGGTAAAGTCTCGGTCCTCAACGCGACCCGGATTAGCAATATCCTGACCCCCAGGGTCTTTGCTAACCTTGGCGACGCGGCGCTGTTTACCAACGGCGCCGGAACAACCACCTACCTCGGTCTTAACGGCGCTACTCCCGGTTTCCAAGCCAACGAAGACGCCATTCTCGAACTGCGCAACTTCGCTCTAGCGGGAACGATTACCGGCGCTAACTTTACCCTCTCCTAGGCGCGGAGATCTCTCATCAATGAATTAGGCGTGTCGGCTCGCCATTTTTGACGCTATCAAGACTAGGATGCCTATGGCGTAATCATGAACGTACAACAGTTATCAGTGTGCGGCGCCATAGCGAACCCGGAGAGTAAGTTTCTCGCTGATGGCGGTTTGTAGATTAGTGAGAGACGTCTTTCGCTTGCCCTCATCCCCCAGCCTCTTCTCCCAAGTTTGGGAGAAGGGGAGTCAAAACCCTTTTTATCTCTAGGTTTTAAGTCCCTCTCCCTCTTTGGGAGCTACGGTGTACACACAAGTCTTTGGTTTTGCCATTAACCTGATCTCGCCCCCTACACTTCGGCAGGCTCAGTGGGACAATCCCCCAATTCTGGGGGACTTTGAATTCAGAAAAGCTCCGAACTCCCCCCAAAATTGGGGGGCTGGGGGGGCAAAACGAGGCTGATGGGTAGATGTGTGTACACGGTAGCTTTGGGAGAGGGATTAGGGTGAGGGTCAAGCCGACCGAGAATGTCCCTCAGTCGAGAGAATGCCGTTATAGCCGCTTTTTTCTCTAAGGAAGGGGCAGAGCCAAGATCGACAGCGCCGCCACCACTTGTTGAATAACTCCGGGCCAATCTCCTGGGGTTGATTGTCGGAACAAACGCATCGCGGGATACCAGGGCGAATCCTCCCGCTCCAGGAGCCAGCGCCAATGGGGCTGATCGCTGAGTAGCGTCCAGACGGTTTTTCCCAGCGCCCCGGCCAGATGGGCTAGGGGAGAGTCCACCGTAATCAGGAGGTCCAGGCCATCCACCACCGCGGCGGCGTCGCCGTAATCCCCGAGACGAGGGGCCAGATTCAAGAGAGGCAATTCTGGGGCCAGGCTCTCCAGCCCGGCGGCGCCGTCCCCCGTCTGGAGGCTATAAAACTGACAGTGGGGCGTTTGCAGTAGGGGTAAAAAATCTGTGAGGGAACTATTCTGGACAGAGTCCGAGCTACCGGCCCAGGCCAGTCCCACTTGTAAATTCTGTCCTTGTTTTCGCTCTCTCAAAAAATCCGCCAGCGCCGTCCGGGCAGGAGCCTGGAGATAGGGCGGGGAGAGGGGAATGGTCTCTAGGGTGGTTTGGAAAATGTGGGGCAAACTCGTCAGGGCGCGGTGGGCGTCAAAGTCCTGGAGGGAAATTTCCTCGGCCCGCCGCGGTTGAACGGCGCCGGCCATGCTTTCTAGGAGGGGCTGTAGATAGGGGCTACAGACGAAAATAATTTGACCACAGCGCTCCGCCACTAGGGGCAGATAACGCAGGAATTGAATCGCCTCTCCGGCGTCTGATTCAGCGTAAATTAACAGCGTTTTATCGGCGATTATTTCTCCTGTCCAGAGGGGTTTCGGCGCAGCGAAAGGGATAAAGGCCTTTGTCCGCCAGCGCCATTCCCACTCTGCCCACCCCCGGGGCCAATCTCCAAGCCGCAGTAAAGTGAGGCCCAAATGATAGTGCGCTTCAACATGACCGGCTTCGTTGGCGGTCACGGTCGCCAATTCCCGGGCCGCTTCCCCGTAGCGCCCTAAATGACCGAAAGTTAATCCCAAACCATAACGAGCGGGGAGATAAGTGGGGTCTAGTTCTAGACATTTTTGAAAAGCGCCGACGGCTTCCGCCCATTTACCGTCTTCGTAGAGGCGATTGCCGCGAACAAAATAGGTTTCCGCAAACTCCCAATCCTGGGCGGGTTGCACCGCGTTGGCCAGCGCCGCCTCGGGCAACACATAAGACTGAGCCAATAATTCAGGCTCCCAAGCAAAAACTTCGGGAAACCGGGTTTCTGGCAGGACGCAAACGGCGAAAATTTCCCGCACCCCTTCCTCAAATTTCAAAAAGGCGAGGGTCTCCCCCCGCTCAATATCCACAATCCAAACGCCGCAAACCCGTTCTGAGAGGGTTTGGGTCAGGGGTAGGCCGCTAAAGACCGCGGATTCCCGAATTTGAGACAGACCGACGAAGGCTAAATTGCCGTAAAAATCTAAGCCCCTGGTAAATCCCGGCAGTTGGGCCACTGTCGCCAGTTCCCCGCTAGCGGGATCTAGATAGGACAAGGCGCCTTTCCCGGACTCCAACAACCAAAGGCGGTTTTGATGCCAACGGGGAGAATGGGGCATGGAGAGACCCCGGCGCAAAATGGTATTGCTCTCAATATCCATCACAATCCCGCCGTTCGCTTTGTTCCGGCGCCAGCCGCCGGGGTCGTCGGTTTCTCCTAGGGCGGTGACATATTTGGGTCTTCCGTCCCGGAGTCCTAGCCCGTTGAGGTGGCATCGGTCCCGGAGGTCGTAGGCGCTGATAAAGGGGGGACGCCATTGGGGAACGAAACTATGCTCCCGATCCAGGGCGCATAAACAGGAAAATCGGGTGTTAATAAACCATAACTCCTCATCAACCCAAGCCATTTCGTGGATATCAATATCGCCGGTGACGCGAATCTCTCGCGGTAAAAAGCAGGCGTCGTGCTTGCCTGCCGGGGGGAGTCGTTGGGCGGCGCCGATGTTGTTGCGCAGTTTCCAAATAGCCTCCGCGGCGCCAACCGCTAAGTCATGGCCCTGGACGGCGACGCCCATGGGTTTGGGAAAGGTTCGAAAATGGGTGTTCACCGCTCCGTCATCGGCCCGCAGGACGATCAGTTTACCCGCTTGATAGGTGGACACCACGAGGGAAATCCCCTGCTGTTGGAGAATTTCAAAGAAAGTACTGCTATGAATACTGCGCAGGGATTGGTCTGGATTGGGGTTCGGCGCTGGGGAAAAATTCATCGGGTTTTAGGTCGGCGCCGAGAGGACGATCCGTAAAAACCGCCCCTAGCCCTTGGGGCGCAAAGGGTTGCTAGAGATATGGGCAAGTATAGTCAATTCCGGCGCCGGTTGGGACTCGGGACTTCCGCGGCGCTGGTTGAGACCCCTGAGGGGTTGGGTTAAAATGAAGGCGCTGGACGAGGAGCGCCGTGTTTGATCTACAGACCTTAATCGCCCTATTGGCAACTCTTTTTCTCTTTTTAACAAGCGTTGTTCTGGCCTATGACAAACTCCAATTCCGAAACTACGACCTCCCCATCCCCCAATGGTTTGGCCTCTTGGTGTCGGGGATTACGTTCGGCTTGCTGGTGGCTGATCAAATCCTACGGGGGTTTGTCCGTCTTGAGGAACGACGTCGAATCTTTGAGGAGGAGCAACGCCGAGTTAGAGAAGAGAACTTTAGAATTGCGGAGGAGCAACGCCGAGTTAGAGAGGAGCAACGCCGAATTTCTGAAGCTCGAAGCCGAGAAAGAGAGATTACACGAGCTGAGAATGCTCGAATTGAGGAAAGAGAGCGCCGAATTCGAGAGGAGAACTTTAGAATTGAGGAAAGAGAACGC